>NZ_JBQKUM010000010.1:0-78263 GCF_054968605.1 Pseudoalteromonas sp. G5_S1_14_S5
CAGCTTCACGTTGGCAAGGCCTTTTTTAAGTTTTTCTTACTTTTTTGATTGTTCGAGCGTTTTTTGTTCAAAACGTGCCATTTTCACTAGTATTCTCCACAATTAAAGGCTTAAGGTGCTTATATAAAGGAGGATTTATGAGTTCAATACGTAGTTACAAAAGTATATCACCTCAGATCGGACAAGGTGTCTATATAGATACAAGCTCAGTACTTGTTGGTGATATTAAAATCGGTGATGACTCTAGTATATGGCCTTTAGTCGCAATTAGGGGAGATGTGAACCATATCCATATTGGCGATAGAACTAATATCCAGGACGGCAGTGTTCTCCATGTTACCCATAAGAATGCTGAGAACCCTGAAGGTTACCCTCTATTAATAGGTAATGATGTCACCATCGGCCATAAAGTGATGCTGCATGGCTGCACGATTAAAGATCGTGTACTCGTAGGTATGGGCGCTATCGTATTAGATGGTGTGGTCGTCGAACAAGACGTGATGATTGGTGCAGGAAGTTTGGTTCCACCTAACAAGGTGCTTGAAAGTGGCTATCTATATGTAGGAAGCCCAGTTAAACAAGCACGTCCATTGAATGATAAGGAACGTGCTTTCTTACAGAAATCAGCTGACAACTATGTTCAGAATAAAAACGACTACCTAGACTCTGTGCTTCCCGTTTAAAGCGCTTTGATCTGAATTCTATTAGAGGAGTCATACTCCTCTTCTTCTATTAACTCTTCTGCTAACTCTTCAATATCAAAACGAAGCTCTGCAAAGATAGCCAACGCTTGACCACTTTCTTCAACGCCTTTGCCTGATAATCGTGACAATTCTTCAATCGAAACTACGCACTCAATCAGCGCGCCTGACTGCTGAGCTGGGAAAATGATAGATTGACTCTCTTCATCCCAATCTTGGATATCTGGAAATAGGATTGATTGATTCATTGTTATAAATACCTTGTTATATCTCTAGGTTCTTACGTAATTCTCTTAGAATCTGTTTTGTTCCCGGGCGAAGGCCACGCCACAACATAAAACTCTCAGCCGCTTGTCCTACTAACATCCCCAAGCCGTCATAAGCAGCATGAACACCATTATCTAGTGCCCATTGGTTGAATACCGTGTTGCCCGAACCATAAACCATGTCGTATACGACACTATTACTGTTGAAGATAGTTGGAGAAACTTCTGGTAGTTGACCACTTAGGCCTGATGACGTTGAGTTAATAATGACATCAAAGCCTTCGTTCACATCACTTAGCCCCATCCCTTTAATGTTTCCATGCGAAGCAAACATATCAGCTAACAGCTCAGCCTTTGAACTGGTGCGGTTAGCCACCACTAATTGCTGCGGCTTTTGATCAAGCAAAGGTTGAATCACCCCTCTTGCTGCGCCACCAGCACCCAGCAAGAGAACTCGAGCCCCTTCTAATGCCACTTGATGTTGAAGTAAGTCTTGAACAAGGCCTTCACCATCAGTGTTATCACCAATGATTTCTCCGTCATCTAACTTCTTCAATGTATTAACAGCACCGGCTAGTTGAGCTCTTTCAGTCAATCTATTAGCAAACTGATAAGCATCTTCTTTAAATGGTGCAGTGACATTACACCCTCTTCCACCTTCACTAAAAAAGGCTTTAGCCGAGGTAATGAACTGGCCATGTTCTGGCTGTAGTGCTGTATAGGTAAGTTGTTGGTTAGTTTGGCGAGCAAATAACGTATGGATGAATGGCGATTTGCTTTGCCCAATAGGGTTACCGAAAACGGCATAACGATCTACTTGCTGTGTCATATCCTTACCTAACAGAAATAATAAAAAGGGTCATCTATATAGATGACCCTATCACTATCCCTATAAGGAAGGAAGAACTACCAAGCTCGAGGTTTTAGGTAGTCGCTATAAAGCAACGCTTCTGGTGACCCAGCATGAGGTTCGTAACGGTATTCCCAACGAGCCAACGGCGGCATAGACATCAAGATAGACTCTGTGCGCCCGCCACTTTGTAGGCCAAACAAGGTACCACGGTCATAGACTAGGTTGAATTCAACGTAGCGACCGCGACGGTATAGCTGGAAGTCACGCTCACGTTCACCATAAGGTGTCTCTTTACGACGCTCAACAATAGGTAGGTACGCCGTAGCATAGCCTTCACCAACAGCCTGCATATAAGCAAAACTCTTTTCAAAGCCCCACTCATTTAAATCATCAAAGAACAGACCACCAACACCACGCGTTTCATCGCGATGAGGCAGATAGAAGTACTTATCGCACCACTCTTTGTGTTCTTGATACACGTTATCACCAAATGGCGCACACAGATCTTTAGCGGTTTGATGCCAAGACTGGCAATCTTCATCGAAAGGATAGAATGGCGTTAAATCAAACCCACCACCGAACCACCAGATAGGGTCTTCGCCTTCTTTTTCAGCAATAAAGAATCGAACGTTAGCATGAGAGGTTGGGATATAAGGGTTTTTAGGGTGGATAACTAACGATACACCCATTGCCTCAAACTTACGTCCGGCTAATTCAGGGCGATGAGCCGTTGCTGAAGCGGGCATTGCCTTACCTGCAACGTGAGAAAAGTTTACACCACCTTGTTCAAAGACTGCACCGTCAGTCATCACACGAGTACGACCACCGCCACCAAGGCGATCGCCAGGTTCGCGTTCCCATGCATCTTCTTTAAATAGTGCGCTACCATCAGCTTGTTCAAGCTGTTGGCAAATCGAATCTTGTAGGCTCAGTAAAAACTGCTTTACTGCATCTTTATCAATTGCTGACATTTTACTTTCCTTTGCAGGGCTTAACCCTGTCTTAATATTTTCGACGTTTTTGCATCTCTGATTTCGCTTGGCTTGTCACGACCACCCGTTTTTCCTTCAAGAATCGCAACCAAGTGTTGACCAAGTTGCTGTTGTACTTCTTCAGTTGTCATACACGGTGGTTCCCCCGTCAGGTTAGCACTGGTAGAGGTTAACGGCTTACCGAATTCATTACACATTCTTTGAACCAAAGGGTGATCCGTCACTCGCACAGCGATTGAATCAAACTGACCACTCACCCAATCTGTCACTTTAGCACTGGTTGGCATGATCCAAGTGACCGGCCCCGGCCATGTTGCTTTAACCGTCGCTAGTTGCTCATCGGTCAGTTGGCTTTCATCAATGTAAGGAAGCAGCTGCTCGTAACTTGCAGCAATCAAGATCAAGCCCTTTTCAACTGGACGCTGTTTTAACTCGAGTAATTTCTTGATGGCATGTGGATTATCAGGATCACAACCAACCCCAAAAACGCCTTCGGTCGGGTAAGCAATGACTTCGCCCTGTTGTAATGCCTGCAATGTATGTTGAAAGTTATCCACGGGTTGCCTCGTTAAGTCAGTTATCGAACTCGCTAAGTGTACAAATTATCACTCACTGTTACTAAAGCTATTTATTTATAAAATGTATCAATTGGCAATTTAGACTGACGCAAACGTTTTCCTAAAGCAGTTTTACCCGTATAATGCGCGAAAAATATCTAATCACTAATTAAATCGTACCTGAAGGAGTTTGAGATGAATGTCGGTATTATCATGGGTTCTAAATCTGATTGGCCAACAATGAAGCTCGCTGCGGAGATGTTGGATCAGTTTGGCGTAGCGTACGAAACAAAAGTGGTTTCAGCTCACCGCACACCTCAGTTGCTTGCAGACTACGCAACCAGTGCGAAAGAGCGCGGTATTAAAGTCATTATTGCTGGTGCTGGCGGTGCTGCCCACCTACCAGGCATGGCGGCGGCTTTCACAAGCGTACCTGTACTTGGTGTTCCAGTTCAGTCTAAAGCGCTGAAAGGTATGGATTCTCTACTTTCTATCGTGCAAATGCCAAAAGGCATCGCGGTAGGTACTCTGGCTATCGGTGAAGCGGGAGCAGCGAACGCTGGCATCCTAGCTGCTCAAATCATTGGTACACACAATGAAGAAGTAATGGCAAAAGTAGAAGCATTCCGCTCTGAGCAAACAGAAACGGTACTTGCTAATCCAAACCCTGCAGAGGACTAATTCCCATGCATGTTCTTGTGTTAGGCGCGGGCCAACTTGCTCGTATGATGTCCCTAGCTGGGGCACCGCTGAATATTGAAATTTCTGCTTTTGATGTTGGCAGCAAAAATATTGTTCATCCATTAACGCAAGCAATTCTAGGCAACGGCTTAGAAAATGCGATTGAGCGCGCGGACGTCATTACTGCTGAGTTCGAACACATCCCTCATGATGTCCTTGAAGTATGTGAGCGCAGCGGTAAGTTTTTACCGACCACAGAAGCGATCAAAGCTGGCGGTGACCGTCGCCTTGAAAAAGCGCTGTTAGACGAAGCGAACGTGAAAAACGCAAAGTACTTCGTGATTAATTCTCGTGAAGACTTTGACACTGCAATTTCTCATGTTGGCCTACCGATGGTGTTGAAGAGCACACTTGGCGGCTACGATGGCAAAGGCCAGTGGCGCTTAAAAACATTAGACAAGGTTGAAGCAACTTGGACAGAAATGGTCGAGTGCATTGCTGCAACCGACAATCAGGCAATTGTGGCAGAAGAGTTTGTTCCGTTCGACCGTGAAGTATCACTAGTTGGTGCTCGTGGAACGAATGGAGAGGTTCAAGTTTACCCATTGGCAGAAAACGTTCACACCTATGGCGTATTAAGCCTATCGACCGCAATTGATGATATTGAGCTGCAAGAACAAGCGAAAGCCATGTTTACCGCGGTTGCTGAGCGCTTAGATTATGTTGGCGTGCTAGCACTTGAGTTCTTTGACGTTCAAGGTTCACTGTTGGTTAACGAGATTGCACCACGTGTTCATAACTCAGGCCACTGGACACAGCAAGGTGCAGAGACTTGTCAGTTTGAGAATCACCTTCGTGCAGTTTGTGGAATGCCACTTGGTAGCACCAAGTTGATTCGTCCAACTGCAATGATCAACATCCTTGGTGAAGATACTCTACCTGATGCTATTTTGGCTCAAGGCGGTTGTCATGTGCATTGGTATGGTAAAGAGAAACGAGCAGGCCGTAAGATGGGTCACATTAACGTGAGCGCAGACTACAGCGCCGAACTGCAAAGAACATTATGTTCTCTGGCAGATATCCTCGACAAAAAAGCTTATCCAGCTATTCATGAATTTGCTGAGCAGATGAAATAAGCCAGCATAGCTTTGTTAGTTTAGATACAAAAAATGGCGCTCAGTGAGCGCCATTTTTATTTCTATAACCTGAGGCTATTCAGATTGAATATGATGACACTTGCGGTCGGCACATTGCTTTTTCATTCCGTGAGCTGTTTTTTTCTCAAGTAACAGCGGGAACTGACACTCTTCACAACGACCGATAATAGGCGGCTGGTTTACTGCAAACTTACACTTGGGATAGTTATCACACGCGTAGAAAGTTTTGCCGTAGCGAGATTTACGCTCGACCAAATGGCCTTTGCCACATTCAGGACAGCCAACCAACTGCCGCTCTTCAGGTTGTTCTTTGGGCTGGTCTAAAGATTCAATGTGATTACACGCAGGGTAGCTGCTACAACCGATAAACATGCCGTAGCGACCTTGCCTCAACACCAACTCATTTTGGCATTTAGGGCACGGTACACCCAGATCTTTCACTACATGGCCATCGTTTTGGTGCAAAGGCTTGATGTAGTCGCAACTCGGATATTGCTTACAGCCTAAAAATGGGCCGTGCTTACCGTGTCGAAGCTGAAGCTCTCCGCCACACTTTGGACACGGTTCGTACTCTAGTGCATGTTCATGTGCTGAGAAAAGCTGATTATCAATCTTACTACTCATGATAAGCCTGTATTAATGCAAGATACCTTGCTCTTTGGTGTACAACAGCTCTTCCATTTGCGTGTAAGCACTTTCATTACCCGGTACGTTAAACAGCACCATTAAGATAATCCACTTCAGATCATCCAACTCAAATTCATTGGTCTCTAACCCCATCACACGATCAATCACCATTTCACGAATCTCTGTCGTGAGGACGTTGATCTGCTCGAGGAACAACAAGAAACCACGACACTCCATATTAATACGTGATATCTCTTTACTTGTGTAAACACGCATCGAGGTATTAGAGCACATAGTAATCGCCGCTTGGTTATCGGTATCTTGCAATGCAGCAAGGTCTTCTAACCAATGGAGAGCTTTATAAATATCATCTTGGCGGAACCCCGCTCGAAGAAGTTCATCCTCAAGTTCGTCTTGATCCACCTGCAATTCAGAATCGCTATGGATGTAGGTTTCAAACAAGTACATCAGTATGTCCATCATCATAGCTAGCCTCTCCCCTTTCGAATATAGCCACCGGAAACTGCAACAACATGCCCTGAGAGCTCAAGCTCTAAAAGCTGCATCATGACTTCATGCACAGGTATATGGGTTCTCTGTGCCAAAATATCAACGGGTGTCGTCTCTAATCCTACGTTAGCTAACAGATGTGGAAATAGCAATTGTTCATTTTCCTCCAAGCTTGGCGCAGGTTCGAATAAATTAGGCTGTTGATCTATAGACCAGTCTAACAGACTCTTTATCTCAACCAAGACATCTTGAGCACTCTGTACCAAGCAAGCACCGGCTTTAATTAAGCTATTGCCTCCACGGCTCGTTGGGCTATGGATAGAGCCTGGAAGCGCAAACACTTCACGTCCCTGCTCCAAAGCGTAGCGAGCGGTAATTAGTGAACCACTCTTCTCTGCAGCCTCGATTACCAGGGTTCCTAACGATAAACCGCTAATAATACGATTGCGACGCGGGAAATGTTCAGGTCGAGGTTTAGCACTTGGACGAAACTCTGAGATTAGCGCCCCACTTTCACATATCCTAGCCGCGAGATTTCTGTGTCGCGCAGGATAAATAGCATCCAAACCAGCCCCCAACACAGCAAAGGTTTCACCTCCTTTTTGTAGCGCACCATCATGAGCATAGCCATCGATGCCTAAGGCTAAGCCACTGGTCACAATCAAGCCATTTTGTACAAACTCTTTAGCAAATGATTTCGCAGTTTGTAGCCCTTCGATACTGGCATTACGGCTGCCGACCATGGCGATTTGAGGCTCTATCAGTTTTTCAACGTTGCCCTTAACGAAAAGAACAGTGGGCGCCGAGGCAATCTCACTCAACAATTTAGGATAATGTGGGCAAGTCGGAGTCAGGATGTGATGGTTAGGTTGTTTAGCCTGCCAAGCGAGACAAGCTTCTACCTCTCTTGGGGCTTGCTCTCGTAGATAGGTGATTTGTTTAGTTGATAAGCCCAATGCTTGTAGCTGTTGCCGTGAGTAACCAATAATCTTTAAAGGAGAATCAACACTCAGTAGGCGAGCAAGACGCTTTCCACCCAGTTGCGGAATAAAGCTTAACGTTAACCAAGCGATCAGTTGCTGTTCATTCACTCGCTTCCCTCTTGCGTCACAGCTAGATCCAAAGGCGATACCGCCAAAATGTGATTACTCACTGGCTTTAAACTTTGAGTGATCAAGGCGAGGCTAAAATACTCATAAGGTCGAATGACCATAAGGCTGCCCACCGAGATACTTGGTAGCTGCACCTTATTACTCGCTGCAGACGCTTTATAGCTGTATTCACCTTGTTTGCCGAATACAACAGCACCACTTTCTCTGAGAGTAAACATAGAGCCTTGGCGAAGGTTGTCATGCGAGCCCTTGTTGATCACCACCACCTGATTTTTTGCACTGTATTGATTACCCTCGAGAGAACCTAAAAGATTGGCAAACTGTCCCGCAGAACTGGGGGTAGGATAAAACGTAGTAGAAAGATTCACTTGGTCGACCCCCAGCTCTGGCAGTACTAGATCGTTAAGTAGAACTTCTTGCAGCTGAGTGTCTATCTGTAGGCTACTGAACTCATCATCGACTTCTTGTAGGCGCGCAGTGGCAACCAAGCGCAAAGAAGTGATACTCGCTTGAGGATGCTGCCTTTGATAAGTTTCAACGGCGCGGTAGATACCCCACTTAGGATGTTGCTGGTTTCCTGATATGAATAATCGTTCTTCCCCAGACAAGAAGCGTTTTCCATCGCTTGTTCCCAACACTCGTTTCGTTGATTCAAGATCTTGCTGCTCAACCAAGCGAGCAGACTGCAAATAAGGCAAAACCAATCCCTCATTAACGGTAGGTACTGCTTTCTTCTCCGAGACACGGATCTTAGGGCTGAGTTTTATAACAGGCTTGAGGCTCAACACAGGTTCACCATTAATCCGAACCAACGACAGTTTGTCTCCGGGATAAATAAGGTGAGGATCTTCTATTTCGGGATTCATCTGCCATAGCCTTGGCCACAACCAAGGGCTATCGAGATACATTGCTGAGATGTCCCACAACGTGTCGCCCTTAACCACTACATAAGCTTCAGGTGCACCTCGCTTAATGGCTAAAGGTTGCTCTCTATTCTCTGCCACTACGACAAAAGAAATAGAGGAAAAAACAAGCGATAAAGTGGGGTAAATATGACGCATGACCTAGCTTCCTTGGTCTGTATATTTGGAGAATTACCATCAGGATGCTGTCATTTGACCTCTAAAATGTCTAGAATTGAGCCAACAAGGTTAAAGCTGTTTCGGCACAGTTCAATATTTCGAGTGTATATGTCTGTATTACAAGTATTAACATTACCAGATGATCGTCTACGTACCGTGGCGAAACCGGTAAAAGAAGTTACCCCAGAGATTCAAAAGTTCGTTGATGACATGATTGAAACCATGTACGACGAAGAAGGTATCGGCCTTGCGGCAACGCAGGTAGATTTCCACCAGCGTATCGTAGTAATTGATATCTCAGAAACGCGTGATGAACCAATGGTTCTTATCAACCCTGAGATTATCGAGAAGCGCGGCGAAGATGGTATCGAAGAAGGTTGTCTATCTGTACCTGGCGCTCGAGCTCTAGTACCTCGCGCTGCAGAAGTAACGGTTAAAGCACTAGACCGTGACGGCAACGAATTCACCTTCGATGCTGATGACCTTCTGGCTATCTGTGTTCAGCATGAGCTTGACCACCTAGAAGGCAAGTTATTTGTTGATTACCTATCGCCACTTAAGCGTAAACGTATTCAAGATAAGCTAGCGAAAATCAAACGCTTCAATGAGAAGCAAGGCAAATAATCGCAGCTATTACTAAATTAAGAAGGAAGCCTTACCTTGAGTCAGTCTTTAAGAATTGTCTTCGCAGGTACTCCGGATTTCGCCGCCCGTCACTTGGCGGCGTTGTTGTCTTCGGAGCATGAAGTTATTGCTGTTTACACACAGCCAGATCGTCCAGCAGGCCGCGGTAAGAAACTGACTGCGAGCCCAGTAAAAAACATCGCACTTGAAAATAACATTCCGGTTTACCAACCAGAAAACTTCAAGTCAGATGAAGCTAAGCAAGAATTAGCAGATTTGAATGCTGATATCATGGTAGTGGTTGCTTACGGCTTATTGCTTCCACAAGTGGTTTTAGATACGCCTCGCTTAGGTTGTATCAATGTACATGGCTCTATCCTACCGCGCTGGCGTGGTGCTGCTCCAATTCAACGCTCTATCTGGGCGGGTGATAAAGAGACTGGCGTGACGATCATGCAGATGGATATCGGCCTAGACACAGGTGACATGCTGAGTATCGCTACGTTACCAATCGAAGCAACAGATACTAGCGCATCTATGTACGAGAAGTTAGCGGGCCTTGGCCCTGACGCTCTTGTTGAGTGTTTAGCTGACATCGCTTCTGGCAAAGCGGTCGCTGAAAAGCAAGACGACGAACTTGCGAACTACGCGAAGAAGCTAAGCAAAGAAGAAGCACGTATTAGCTGGAGTGATGACGCGGCTCATATTGAGCGCTGCGTTCGCGCTTTTAACCCATGGCCAATGAGCCACTTTGAAGCTGCGGAAAACAGCATCAAAGTATGGCAAAGCCGTGTAGCAGAGCAAACCTCTGATAAGCCTGCAGGTACTATTCTGCAATCCGATAAAACGGGTATCTATGTAGCAACGGGGCAAGGTGTACTTGTTCTTGAACAGCTACAAGTTCCAGGCAAAAAAGCCATGTCAGTTCAGGATATCTTGAACTCTCGTGCAAGCTGGTTTGAAGTCGGAACTCAACTTTCTTAACCGCTTTAAAGCTGCCATAACGCAGTTATGAAAACCTTTACGAGGGCAGAGATGCCCTCATGTATTTAAATAAATATTCGGTACCCCTCATGAATGTTCGCGCTGCTGCTGCAAATGTCCTATTTCAAGTTGTCGATAAAGGCCACTCTCTTTCACACGCTCTCCCTGCGGCTCAAAAAACGATCCGCCCGCGAGACCATGCTCTATTGCAAGAGATTTGCTACGGCGCACTTCGTTACCTGCCTCGCCTAGAGTCAATCGCTAACGAACTGATGGAAAACCCGCTTAAAGGTAAAAAGCGTGTATTCCACCACCTGATTCTGGTGGGCATTTACCAACTGAGCTTCATGCGCATCCCTTCGCATGCAGCTGTTGCTGAAACGGTTGAGGGCACCAAAACACTGCGTGGCCCAAGCCTAAGTGGTTTGATCAACGCTGTATTGCGTAGCTATCTACGTGACCAAGAAGATCTGGATGAAAAAGCGGTTAGCCACAACGCGGGCAAATACGGCCACCCAAGCTGGATTCTAAAAATGCTTCAAGAAAGCTACCCAGATCAATGGGAACAACTGATTGAAGCCAACAACAGCAAGGCACCAATGTGGCTGCGCGTAAACCGCCAACACCACACTCGTGACGAGTATGTTGAACTGCTTAAAAACGAAAACATTGAATACACCCTGCACTCAGAAGCAGCAGATGCAATAAAATTGGCTTCACCTTGTGATGTAACTTTATTGCCAGGCTTCGACAAAGGTTGGGTTTCAGTACAGGACGCAGCGGCTCAGCTTTCGGTTGATTACCTAACACCAAAAGACGGTGAGCTAATCCTAGACTGTTGTGCAGCACCAGGCGGCAAAACCGCGCACATTCTTGAGCACACTAACGACACAGAGGTTGTTGCGATTGACTGTGATGTTAAACGCTTAGACCGCGTTTACGATAACCTTGAACGTCTACAACTGCGTGCCGACGTAATTTGTGGCGATGCTCGTTACCCTGAAGAGTGGTGGATGGGCGATAAGTTCGATCGTATCCTACTTGATGCACCTTGTTCGGCGACTGGCGTAATCCGTCGTCATCCAGACATCAAATGGCTGCGTCGTGCATCTGATATTGAAGCGCTTGCTGAACTGCAAAGTGAGATAATGGATGCAATGTGGCGCCAGTTGAAAGAAGGCGGAACCATGGTTTACGCAACATGTTCTATCACACCACAAGAGAACGTTCTGCAGGTGAAAGCATTCCTAGAACGTACTGAGAACGCAACACTAGTTGGGTCTGATATCAAAAATCCGGGTCGTCAAATACTGCCTGGTGAAGAAGATATGGATGGCTTCTACTACGCAGTTCTAGTAAAACAGGCTTAACAATTAACAGCGGCTAAGGATTTTATTTCTTAGCCGCTGTTTCTTTCTAGTGCACTATCAAAGCAGAATGAGAACACTAGAATTACAACGGCAAAAATAAGAGAAAGGCTATGAAGATCATTATCCTAGGTGCTGGACAAGTAGGCGGTACCCTTGCTGAAAACCTAGTGGGTGAAAACAATGACATCACGATCGTCGACCGTAATGCCGACCGACTGCGTGAACTTCAAGATAAATATGACCTTAGGGTTGTAAACGGCTATGCCAGCCACCCAAACACATTACGTGAAGCGGGTGCGCAAGATGCCGACATGTTAGTTGCAGTAACCAACATGGATGAAACCAACATGGCCGCATGTCAGGTTGCCTTCTCTCTTTTTAATACGCCAAACCGAATTGCACGTATTCGTTCTCCAGAATATCTAGAAGAGAAAGAAGCGCTGTTCAAATCAGGTGCAATCCCTGTCGATCACCTAATCGCACCAGAAGAACTGGTCACCAGTTACATTGAGCGTTTGATTCAATACCCAGGCGCACTACAAGTGGTGAGCTTCGCAGAACAGAAAGTCAGCCTAGTGGCGGTAAAAGCCTACTACGGTGGTCCACTGGTTGGTAATGCCCTGTCTGCTTTGCGTGAGCACATGCCACACATCGATACACGTGTGGCGGCTATCTTCCGTCAAGGTCGCCCTATTCGCCCACAAGGCACCACTATTATTGAAGCCGATGATGAAGTGTTCTTTGTAGCGGCAAGTAACCATATCCGCTCAGTTATGAGTGAGCTACAGCGCCTAGAAAAACCATATCGCCGCATCATGATTGTTGGTGGTGGTAATATCGGTGCAAGCCTAGCGAAACGCCTTGAGCAAAGCTACAGCATCAAGCTTATCGAGCGTAGCTACACACGTGCAGAGAAGCTATCAGAAGAATTAGAAAACACTATAGTATTCTGTGGTGATGCAGCAGACCAAGAGCTACTCACCGAAGAGAACATCGATCAGGTTGATGTATTCATTGCCCTAACCAATGAAGATGAAACCAACATCATGTCGGCAATGCTGGCCAAGCGCATGGGTGCCAAAAAAGTAATGGTACTCATTCAGCGCGGTGCCTATGTAGACCTTGTGCAAGGCGGTGTGATTGACATTGCAATCTCCCCACAACAAGCGACCATTTCTGCACTACTTACTCACGTTCGTCGTGCTGATATTGTTAACGTATCTTCTCTACGTCGCGGTGCTGCTGAGGCTATCGAAGCGATTGCCCACGGTGACGAGACCACATCTAAAGTCGTTGGCCGAGCAATTGGCGATATCAAACTACCACCGGGTACCACCATTGGTGCCATTGTTCGCGGAGAAGAGGTGCTTATCGCGCACGATAGAACCGTGATCGAACAAGATGACCACGTAGTAATGTTCCTAGTAGACAAGAAATACGTGCCAGATGTTGAGTCTCTTTTCCAACCGAGTCCGTTCTTCTTGTAGCCTTGTTCTCATAAGTCTTCACGTAACAACGCGCTTAGGCATTAAGCTATGGTCAATTTTCGTCCTATATTATTAGTGATAGGGTTAGTGTTATCAAAACTGGCCCTTTTCATGTACATCCCAACACTAGTGGCCTTCTTTACTGGCACCGGTGGTTTTCTCGAATTCGGTCAATCAGTGGTGATCACGCACATCGTGGCGTTCATCTGCTTGAGTTTAGGCCGCTCTGCTATGTTCAGACTTGGGGTGCGGGATATGTTCCTGATCACCTCTTTGGTATGGACAATAGCCAGTGCCTTCGCCGCGCTGCCGTTCGTATTCATCAATCACATCAGCTTTACTGACGCTTACTTTGAAACCATGTCGGGGATTACCACAACCGGTTCAACAGTACTGAGTGGCTTAGACAGCATGGCACCAAGTATTCTGCTGTGGCGCTCAATACTGCAATGGCTTGGTGGCATTGGTTTCATCGTAATGGCGGTGGCAGTACTGCCGATGCTCAACGTCGGTGGTATGCGCCTATTCCAAACTGAATCTTCCGATTGGTCCGATAAAAGCAGCCCTCGAGCAAAAACAGTCGCCAAGAACATCGTAGCGGTTTATCTGGTATTAACGGGCTTATGCCTAGTGAGCTACCTGTTTGCAGGCATGAGCGTGTTTGATGCCATCAACCACTCGTTTACCACACTATCGACTGGCGGTTACTCGACTTCAGATGGCTCGATGAACCACTTCTCAAATAGCGCTCACTGGGTGGGCACTCTGTTCATGTTCCTCGGTGGCTTACCGTTCCTACTTTTTGTTAGCGCATTGCGCGGTAGAAAACTGTCTATCCTCTACAAAGATGCTCAAGTGAAAGGCTTCACTTACCTATTCTTGTTCACCAGTGTGGTCATTTCAGCATGGCTAGTGGTGAGAGATGGCTATACCGTTTTGAATGCACTGCGTGTTTCTATGTTCAACATCGTATCCGTGGTCACCACTACCGGTTTTGGTTTGGAAGACTTCACTGCATGGGGCGCACTACCCACCACCTTGTTTGCCTTCTTGATGATGGCTGGCGCATGTTCAGGCTCAACCTCGGGTGGTATCAAGATATTCCGCTTCCAGATAGCGATGACGATGCTTCACAAACAGATGATGAAGTTGATTCACCCATCAGGCGTATTTGTTCAGCGCTACAATCAACGTCCTGTGAGCGACGATATCGTGCGCTCATTGGTAGCATTTGGCTTGATGTTCTTTATTACGATTATCTTAATCGCAGGCGGTTTAAGTGCGATGGGATTGGACCCAATTACCAGTATCTCTGGTGCTGTGACTGCAGTTGCTAACGTGGGTCCGGGAGTGGGTAGTGTTATTGGTCCAACAGGTAACTTTGCTCCACTGCCAGACGGTGCTAAATGGTTACTAAGCTTCGGCATGTTGATGGGAAGGCTCGAGATCCTGACGCTTATCGTTCTATTCTTCCCAGCCTTCTGGCGACGCTAGTTACACAAATATTTAAGGATACAGAGATGAGATCATACCTACTTATCGCAAGCGCACTGCTGAGCAGTTCAGCATTAGCCGATCAGATGGTGACTCTGCAAGATGGCAAAAAGATATTGCTGAAAGATGATTTTACGTGGCAATACGTGGCACCACAACAGAAAACCAAAGAAGCAGTAACGTCAGAAAGTACGATGCCTGTTGCTGCCGCACCTGTTGTCGCCGTTCCGATTGCAACGAATGTGCGAGGTACGACGATTGTTGTTGATAGCAAGAAGCCGAGCCTACAGTTGTCACAATCAGGGGTTGATGTGGTACTCGGTGCTAGCCACTATAAAGATGGTGAGCTGATTATCCCAACGGCGATTACCAATCAAAGCACACAAGCTGTGATCTTGGTATCGGTAAAGCTCGACCTTTATTCTGCCAGCGGTGAGCTTTTAGAAGAGAAGACGGTCTCCGTTTGGAAATCAATCAAGCGTATGGCAGATACCTACCTTCGGCCAAAAACGGATGCTGAAGGCACCTCGATCAAGCTAGAGGTTGAGAAACATCCTGAGTACCAAATTAAAGCAGAAATCGTTGAAGTACTGACTCGCTAAACCGGAGTCACGTACAGATAGATCGCGAAGAAGTGGCAAGCGCAGCCCGCCAACACAAACAAGTGCCAGATGGCATGATTGTAAGGGATGCGCTTAGCTACATAGAGAATCACACCTAACGAGTAAATCACGCCACCGAGTGCTAACAGCACCAAGCCGCCTATATCAATATTCATCGCCAGTTGATACACCACGATCAGTGACAGCCAGCCCATCGCTAAATAAGTTACCAATGACAAGCGCTTAAATCGGTAGACGAAGGCTATCTTCATAATAATACCGACCAGTGCAATTCCCCAAATCACCGCCATCAAGCCTATCGCTAATGGCGTTCTTAAGCTAACCAGTAAAAATGGTGTGTAGCTGCCTGCGATCAGTAGGTAAATCGCGCAGTGATCGAGAGTTTTCAGCAGACGTTTGGTTTTCTCGGTGGTGATAGAGTGGTAAAGCGTAGAAGCAAGAAACAACAGGATAATACTGCTGCCATACACCGCCATACTGGTAATCGTCAGTGTGTCGGCTTGATGGTCAAACGCACGGATCAGTAGCAGGATTAGACCAACCACGCCAAGTACAACGCCCAAGCCATGGGTTATCGCATTGGCGCGTTCTTCGATGTCACTGTATTCGCTCGCCGATGATGCAGACATGATTATCCTACTAGAGTAAATGTTCGATAACGCTAGTATTACACATTAAGCTTACACGTGTAAGCTTAAATTTTTATAACATGTAGAATCTCGGAAGATCAGAGACAACCGATCCCTTAAACATCATTTATTTAGAAAACACTAAGACGCTTTTTCTAGGTACTCAATGACCATCTTACCCGCCTCTTCTGGGGAGGTATCGAGTGGAACGCTCAACTGTCGATGCAATTGGCCAATGCCCAGCAAGCTTGCCAACATACCTTTTGCCCCATCGCGATTGCGGTCTATTTCAAACCATAGCTTAAGTTCTTTGTCATCACGATGAGCAACTACTTCCAGCTCGCGCCAGCGGCCATGATAAGGCCCAGTGGTTGGAACAAATTCAAATTCTTGAACAAATGGTAGTTCAAAGCCATCAACCGCTTCACACTCAACCTGACGAATACGTAGCCCTTGAGCTTCCAGCTCGTTAAAAATGCCATCAAGGAGTGCATCAGGGCGAACCGTTAAGATATCTTTATCCGAAGGGTCAATCGCCATCGCGATGTCTAAACCTGTTTCCAGCCACACCTTGGAATCGCCAATCGTCACCGGTGTGTTCAACGGAACATCAAACTCACACTCAAAGTCGCGAGTTTCACCCGGCTGAATAATAAACGCGTATGGCAGGCTCCATTTTGCTAGTGAGTGTGTCTGCTGCATGCGGCGCGTTTGGCCGCCCTCTTGCCTTTGCGAGTTCATGGTAACTTCTTTGACGTAACGACAGCACAGATTAAGATCGATATTGTCGATCTCCTGCGGCTGGGCGCCACCATACACATGCACAATAATGCTCGCCTTCTGCCCTGGGTACAGCGCTTCCTGTTGCAATACAGAATCGACCTTGGCCGACCCAATACCAAAACTTGCTAACGTTTTCTTTAAGAACGACATATGCACCTCCTTTAAAGCATCATCTTAAGCCTGAAAGAGGTTCAAACTCAAATATACTGCTCACACAATTTTAGCTCTAATATCGTCTATTTATCACTCAAGCGTCGATCGATAACTAAGATAGTGATAATCTGATACTCGATATGCATGCATATCATTATCCTGATTTACTATTCGGATTGGCGGAAGCCAGACGAGTGACTCTTCAAGCAATTGAGGCGGATCTCATAGTGAATCAGGCCATTAGATTGGCAATGGATATGCCTGACCGTTTGGTAAATTAATGCGCCCAACAGCTGTCAGGTTCTCGCACACCAACCGTAGTGCGATGCGTCGTCGTAGTGGCTTTGTTGCTGCTCCAACGGCAAAAAAATTGGCTCCGACAATGACTTTAGTTGAGAAGACTGCTTTATTAGCACCGACTACAACAAAAGTAATTAAAGCCGCTTAACAAAAAGCGCAGTTTTTACTGCGCTTTTTTCTTGCCCGACATACTCTGGAAATACGTTTACACATTGGTATTCCTTAACCTATTTGATACCTTACCCACAAATCATTATAAAATTTGTGGAGAATAAAGTATGAAGTGTCACCGCATCGAAGAACTGCTTGAATTGATGGAGCCTGAGTGGCAAAAAGATCAAGAGCTTAACTTATTGGAGTTCATCATAAAGCTGTCAAAAGAAGCAGGCTACGATGGCAAGCTTGAAGACCTGACTGACGATGTTCTTATCTACCATCTGAAAATGCGCAACAGCGAGAAAGATGAAATGATTCCTGGCCTTAAAAAAGACCAAGAAGACGATTTCAAAACCGCAATCCTAAAAGCACGTGGCCTACTTTAATCATCTCTATGTGTTAAAACACCATTGCGTTATAAATAGCTCAATTTAAAAAAGCGACCACTCGGTCGCTTTTTTGTTTCTGTTCGCTATTTTTTCGTCACAACTGTTATGACTTTTGTTGTTAAAGGTTGATTGCGTTAAAGAAATGACAACAAAATTGTCGCTATAATCGCCACCCATAAGGGTCTTCTAAAATAATAAGAGTAAGTGCACTTTCAGCCTTGCAACAAACTTAAGCTTAGATCCTCTAACATCATATTTTTAAAGCAATGTCGTCAATACTCTCGAAGAAGAGTATAGCCACCAAAAGGATAGTCCATGAGTCAGGATAAAATCGATATCAAAGATGTGACTCCTAAAACCTTTAACCCTAAGACACATAAAGGTAATGGAGATCGATTTAACCCCAATAACCGAATCTATGTTCGAGAGAGCAAAGGTAAATTCCAACAATTACGCCGCTACGGTGGTTGGTTCTTACTTTTACTTTTTGCGCTGACCCCATGGATTCCATTTGGAGAGCGACAAGCAATCTTGCTCGATATCGGTAGCCAGCAGTTCAACTTCTTCGGCACCACGTTATACCCGCAAGATCTAACCTTACTTGCGATCTTATTCATGATTGCCGCCTTTGGCCTGTTCTTTATCACCACCTTTTTAGGCCGTGTTTGGTGTGGTTACCTATGCCCGCAAACCGTATGGACCTTCATGTATATCTGGTTCGAAGAGAAACTCGAAGGTGCTGCCAATAAGCGAAGAAAACAAGATTCCGGCAAGTTGACTACCAACCTGATGATCAGAAAAACCATCAAGCACATTGCGTGGTGGGCGATTGCGATTGCGACCGGTTTAACCTTTGTTGGTTACTTCATTCCAATCAAAGAACTAGTGGTTGGTTTCTTTACATTTCACTCTCCATTCTGGCCTGTGTTCTGGGTACTGTTCTTCGCTGGCTGTACTTATGCTAACGCTGGTTGGATGCGTTCAATTGTGTGTCTGCATATGTGTCCTTATGCTCGCTTCCAATCTGCGATGTTTGATAAAGATACTTTTATCGTAGGCTACGATAACAAGCGTGGTGAGAGCCGGGGCCCTCGTTCTCGCAAGGCTGATCCAAAAGCGCTTGGTCTTGGTGACTGTATTGACTGTAACCTGTGTGTGCAAGTGTGTCCGACGGGCATTGATATCCGTGACGGCCTGCAATACGAATGTATTAACTGTGGTGCGTGTATTGATGCTTGTGACAAAACCATGGAGCGTATGGGCTATGACAAAGGTCTGATTAACTACACTACGGAGCATAGACTTGAAGGACGATCAACTAAAGTAATGCGTCCTAAGTTATTAGGCTACGGTGCAATACTTGTTCTTATGCTTGGCTTGTTCTTTGTACAAATCGCTAGCGTCGACCCAGCAGGATTAAGCGTTCTGCGTGATAGAAACCAACTGTTCAGAGTCAACACTCAAGGGCTAGTTGAAAACACCTATACCCTCAAAGTGATCAATAAGACTCAACAAGAACAAGAGTACAAGCTCGAAGTCAACGGATTACCAGGTTCAATTTGGTACGGCAAGCAGACCGTGAAGGTTGCTCCGGGCGAGGTTTTGAACCTACCTATCAGTTTAGGTGCCGATCCTGAGAAACTGAGCTCACCTGTTTCGACAATTCAGTTTATACTCTCGGATAATGAAGAGTTTACGATGGAAGTAGAAAGCCGCTTTATCAAGAAGCTCTGATACTAATCACACACGATTGGTATAACACCTAATCAATGGAAAAAGGCTCAGTAATGAGCCTTTTTTATTATATGACGATGCAAGCCTTTAACTTTGATAATCTAACCCCCGACTTCATGTGGTACGCACTGGAGAGCATTGGGGTACGAGCTGAATCTGGGCTCCTTGCTCTGAACAGCTACGAAAACCGGGTCTATCAATTTACCGATGAAGACCGTAAACGCTACGTCGTTAAGTTTTATCGCCCTCAGCGCTGGAACAAAGCACAGATCCAAGAAGAGCATGACTTTGCATTAGAGCTCATCGACCAAGAAATTCCCGTCGCGCCTCCAATGCGTATCAATGGTGCTACCTTGCATGAGTATCAAGGCTACCTGTTCGCGCTATTTGAGAGCGTCGGTGGCAGACAGTATGAAGTAGATAATCTGGATCAATTAGAAGGCGTTGGCCGTTTCCTTGGCAGAATTCATAAGGCGAGTGCAGCGAAAACCTTTCTGCATCGTCCGACGATCAGCCTAGATGAATATCTGCATCAACCACGTAAGATCCTAGAAAACTCTCAGTTTATCCCGATGCATCTAGAGAACGCATTCTTTAACGACATCGACATGCTGATCAAAGAGTTAGAGAGTCAATGGCCGAACAACATTGAGAACATCCGCCTGCATGGTGATTGCCACCCAGGTAATATCTTATGGCGCGATGGGCCAATGTTCGTCGATCTCGATGATGCACGTAACGGCCCAGCGGTCCAAGACCTATGGATGCTGCTCAATGGTGAACGCCAAGATAAGCTGATGCAACTGGATATTCTGCTAGAGAATTACCAAGAGTTTTGCGATTTTAATAGCTCACAACTGAAACTAATTGAGCCCCTGCGCGGTCTACGTATGGTGCATTATATGGCTTGGTTAGCTAAGCGATGGGACGATCCAGCGTTTCCGTTGGCCTTCCCATGGTTCAATGATCCTAAATATTGGGAGCAACAAGTACTTGCCTGTAAAGAGCAAATTGCTACCCTGCAAGAGCCACCACTTTCGTTAATGCCTCAGTGGTAACCGCAATCGCAACATACAACTAGATAAAAATTCAAACATAATGGAGATTGAATAAATGAAAAAGCTATTCGCATTTTTCTCATTGATCATGTTGAGCCTATCAGCTCACGCTGCGAAATTTAACGAAGGTGAGCACTATAAAGTTCTTGATCTAAAAGCATCAAAGAAACCTATGGTAACTGAATTCTTCTCGTTCTACTGCCCACACTGTAATAGCTTTGAACCTATCATCCAGCAGCTAAAACAGCAGTTACCGAAAGACGCTACGCTGCAGAAAAACCATGTTTCATTCATGGGTGGCAAAATGGGCCTGCCAATGAGCAAAGCTTACGCGACTATGATTGCACTAAAAGTCGAAGACAAAATGGTACCAGTGATGTTTAACCGCATTCACAATATGCGCAAGCCACCACGCGATGAAACAGAACTGCGTCAAATCTTTATAGATGAAGGGATTGATGCAAAGAAGTTTGATGCGGCTTACAACGGCTTTGCAGTAGATTCCATGGTTCGTCGCTTTGATAAAGCATTCAAAGATAGCGGCCTTTCTGGTGTTCCTGCCGTTATAGTAAATAATCGTTACCTAGTAGAAGCACAAGGCATCAACGGCCTAGATGAATACTTCGAGTTGGTTAACTTCTTACTGAAAAAGTAAAAAATCAAAATCCAAATTAAGGAAGCTTTGGCTTCCTTTTTTGCACCAGGCACTTTTTAGTTATCTCTCACAAAAACATTGTTTGGGGACACGTTTCAGTCAACACTTATAAGACACACGATAAAGTGAACTTTTAGGCGTTATTGTTTTCTACAGCTTTTTGTCAATAGCGATTTATTGCTACCAATCACTGGGGCAAGGAGCCTCTGAATGAAAATCAAATATACGTTATTAGCGCTTAGTGTTGCCGCTGCGCCCGCGTTCGCCAAGCTTGCTGATGAGCAAGGCTTCAGTGGTGAGATATCGATCAACACAGGTGTCACCTCTTCAACCTCAAACTTTAATACCGATGCAGAAAGCACAATTTCATCAATCAATCAAAAAGCCTCATCCGAGAGCTCGTTTATAGTTGTGCCTCTAGGCAGCATTGCGTACACCTTTGGTGAAAAACTAAACCATCAAGTTTACACAGGTACTGCACGTGATGACGTGGCAACGGGTAAGGTAGTTCTTGAGGTTGGTTACAAATACCAACTTGAGTCAGGCATGGTCATTGAAGCTTCACTATTGCCAACCATCATGTCTGGTGAAACTTGGGCTGATCCATACAACACGAGCTCAGCACGCACTAAAACCGATGAAACCGGTAATGCGTTCCGTCTCACACTTGAAAACATCGCTGGCTCTGCGTTCTCACTGGATATGGCTTACGCAACTAAGGAGGTAAAAAACGACTTAGTTGAAGATGCACTAAAGCGAGACGCCGATACCTTTTACCTGAAAGGTCAGTATCGCCAACCAATTAGCCGCACCATGATGCTGATACCGTCTTTGATTTATCAATCCAGTGATGCAGACGGCGATGCGGCATCGTTCGAACAGTTCGGTGGTGAGGTTAGCTTGTTTGGTGGTATGGGCCGTCACCAATACGCACTAACAGCGGGTTACAATCAGCGCTCTTACGATGCAAGCAGCATGACTTTCCAAAAGAAGCGCAGTGATGACAACATCAACCTATTCGCCGCATATGAATATGATCAATTCATGGGTTGGGAAAACTGGTCGTTCATTTCTCTTGCAGGTTACGGTACGCGCGACTCGAACATTACCTTCTATGATGAGTCTCAATACATCGTTTCGGTTGGCTTGAACTACAAGTTCTAACCCCAACCGATACGGATGCACTATCAAACTAAAGCCTGTATCTATGCAGGCTTTTTTCTGCTTTTCACTACACAGCTTGTGCCGTAAGTTGCTTCAATAATCTATCCATCGCGCGATAACCGAGAGCTTCCGATAAGTGTTTCTTTTCTATCTGCTCGTTACCATCCAGATCAGCAATAGTTCGTGCGACCTTAATGATTCGGTGATAGGCGCGAATCGATAACCCTAAACGATGCAGTGCTGTTTCGAGAAACTCCGCATCTTCGCGTCTCAATGGGCAGTACTTTTCAATTTCTCGACTACCGAGCAGTGCATTCGATTTATGGTTCCTAGACAGCATGGTTTGACGAGCCTGCTTAACTCTTTGCTTTACTACTTGGGTGGTTTCGCCGCGATCACCACCTTCGGCGAGCATTCCTTTAGGTAAAAGTGGAATTTCAAGAGACATATCAAATCGATCAAGCAACGGCCCTGATAGTCGGTTGAGGTAGCGCAAAATGATCTGTGGGTTAGCGCGTGCTTGATTCCCCTCATAGTAGCCTGTCGGGCTAGGATTCAGTGCACCAACCAACTGAAAACGAGCAGGAAAACGAGTTTTACCCGCCGCACGCGAGATAATGATTTCACCTGATTCCAGAGGCTCACGCAATGAATCGAGCACCTTGCGCTCAAACTCGGGCATTTCATCAAGAAACAAAAGGCCATTGTGCGCCAAAGATATCTCTCCGGGTCGAGGTACAGAGCCACCACCAACCAGCGCAGCCATTGAGCTCGAATGATGTGGTGCGCGAAACGGACGTTGCTTCCAGTTGTACTGATTAATCTCTTGCTGAGTTAACGAAGCCACCGATGCAGTTTCCATCGCCTCGTCATCACTCATGTCAGGTAATAAATCACGTAGACGAGACGCCAACATAGTCTTGCCCGTTCCGGGAGGCCCGAGAAAAAGTAAGTTATGGTTACCCGCTGCTGCGATCTCTAATGCTCGCTTACCCTGCTGTTGGCCGATGATGTCCTGCAAGTCGCGAAGCTCAGACACATCGACTTGATGTTGCTCAGTACGATACAAACCCAGTTGAGCCTGACCACACATATCTGCGCAAACTTCCAATAGGGTTTGAGCCGACTTATGGGCCCCCTTACCCACTAGGGCCGCCTGATCACCATTGTGATGCGGCACAACTAAGCAGCGCTCGACACTATCAGCAGCCAGTGTCGCTGGCAGTACCCCTTTCACTGAGCGCAGTTCTCCCGATAATGCCAATTCACCAATAAACTCATGTTGCGCGATCTTAAAGTTAGGTAGTTGCTCAGAGGCGACTAAGATTCCAAGCGCAATCGGTAAATCAAAACGGCCGCCCTCTTTTGGCAAATCCGCTGGAGCAAGGTTGACCGTGATTCTTTTCGATGGAAACTCAAAGCGAGAATTGATGATGGCACTTCTGACTCTATCCTTGGACTCTTTGACTGTCGTTTCAGGCAACCCCACCAGCGTGAACCCCGGCATTCCATTGCTGATATGCACCTCAACCGTCACTTCTGGCGCTTCTACCCCCACACTAGCACGGCTATGAATTATCGCGAGTCCCATAACTTTCCTTTGTCTTTGATTTAAAAGTATTCGCTCTGGATATTCGTTGTGCACCAAAGCAATAAGATTGTTATATAGCTTGGTGGAATGGTGTTTTAATGTGAAAAAAGAATGACATTTTCCTTGTCATGCGACAGATTTGTGTGATAACACTAGAGATGTAGTCATTTACTGAACAGAATAAACAAGAAAACTCGAATTATATGAACTTCAACGCTCGCATTTACGCACTGATTAACCTGATTATCGTAGTCATTATTGAGACTGCGCGGGGGCGAGTGGGAAAAAAGTAACCACGAATTAGAAAAAACCCCCGCACTGACAAGTCCGGGGGTTTTTTCTAATTTATAGATTCGAATTTTATATTTTTGAACATTTTCGGCTTTGCCGATTTACAGGAAGAATGGGAGCATAAGATGTGCAGAGACAAAGGAAAAAGTTACCAAAATAAAGGTAATACGGGAGAATTCCGATGAAAGGCGCAGAATTAGTCGTATCCGCACTAAAGCAGCAAGGAATAGAAACCGTATTCGGCTATCCAGGTGGTGCCATCATGCCAATCTACGATGCACTTTATGACGGTGGAGTTGAACATATCTTATGTCGCCATGAGCAAGGCGCAGCAATGGCAGCGATCGGTATGGCTCGTGCAACACAAGATGTGGCAGTGTGTATGGCAACCTCAGGCCCAGGTGCTACTAACCTAGTCACAGGCCTAGCCGATGCCTTTATGGACTCTATCCCACTGGTTGCAATCACAGGTCAAGTTGCAAGCTCCCACATTGGTACCGATGCATTCCAAGAGATGGATGTGATTGGTATGTCTCTATCATGTACTAAACACAGCTACCTAGTCACCGACATCGAAGAGCTAGCTCCAACACTAGCCGAAGCGTTTGTGGTAGCAAAATCTGGCCGACCTGGCCCCGTTATCGTTGATATCGCCAAGGATGTTCAACTGGCTGAAGCTCCTGTTAACTCCCTTCCGGAATTTACTCCTCCTGCAATTCCGGTTGCGACAACCGATGCGATTGAACAGGCACAATACTTCTTATCTCAAGCAACCCGCCCTGTTTTATACGTAGGTGGTGGTGTACAACTGGCAAAAGCTACCGGCGCAGTTCGTGAGTTTTTACGTCTAAACCCAATGCCAGCAGTAAGCACATTGAAAGGTTTAGGTACCATTGAGCGTGACGACCCACACTACTTAGGCATGTTAGGTATGCACGGCACCAAAGCCGCTAACCTAGTGGTTCAAGAGAGTGATTTATTAATTGTTGTTGGGGCTCGTTTTGATGACCGAGTAACTGGCAAGCTCGATACCTTTGCACCTCACGCTAAGGTTATCCATATCGATATCGATGCAGCTGAATTCAGCAAACTACGTCTGGCTAATGCGCCAATTCGTGGTGACATCAACAAGATCATGCCTCAACTAGAGCTTACTCAGGATATCTCTTCTTGGGTTCACCACTCAGAAGGCCTACGTAGCTCATTCAAGTGGCGCTATGACCACCCTGGCGATCTGATCTTTGCTCCACTGCTGTTGAAACAGCTGTCAGACATGATGCCAGCAAGCTCTATCGTTTCAACGGACGTGGGCCAACACCAAATGTGGGCTGCACAGCATATTCAGCCTCGCGATCCACAGAACTTCATCACCTCTGCCGGTTTAGGCACCATGGGCTTTGGTTTACCAGCCGCGATGGGTGCTTCGGTTGGCCGTCCTGACGACCAATCTATCCTTATCTCTGGTGATGGCTCGTTCATGATGAACGTGCAAGAGCTTGGTACGCTAAAACGCCGCCAAATCCCAGTGAAGATGGTTCTGCTAAACAACTCTCGCTTAGGTATGGTTCGCCAATGGCAATCGCTGTTCTTTGATGGTCGCCACAGTGAAACCATCTTAGATGACAATCCTGACTTCGTGATGTTAGCGAAAGCCTTCGATATCCCAGGTAAGACCATCACTCGCAAAGAAGAAGTAGAACCCGCTCTAAAAGAGATGCTTGAGAGCAAGACGGCTTACCTACTTCATGTTCTTATCGATGAAGAAGAGAACGTATGGCCACTAGTACCGCCAGGTGCTTCAAACAGTGATATGTTGGAGAACACATAACATGAAAAGATACCTATTAGACATCAAAGCCGATGATAAGCCAGTACTACTAGAGCGTGTTCTTCGTGTTATTCGTCACCGTGGTTTCATCGTCAAGCAAGTAGCCGGCACTCAGAACCATGAAAGCAAAATCGCCAGCGTTGAAATCATTGTCGACAGTGAGCGTCCGATTTCCTTCTTGGTCAATCAAATCGAAAAACTGTGGGATGTACGTACCGTTGACGTTATCTCTATCAGTCGTAATGAATTGCCAAACAACAACTTACAACAAAAGATAAGTGCATAAGGAACCGCAAACATGACAGCAAAAACGGCAGACTATATTTGGTTTAACGGTGAAATGGTTCCTTGGGCAGAAGCGAACGTTCACGTCTTAACCCACGCAATGCACTACGGTACTTCAGTGTTTGAAGGTGTACGTTGCTACGACACGCCAAAAGGTCCGGTGATCTTCCGTCACCCAGAGCACGCAAAGCGCCTGAAAGACTCAGCTAAAATATACCGCTTCCCGATTCCTTATACAGAGGAAGAAATTATGGAAGCGACTCGTGAAACACTACGTCAAAACAAGCTAGAGTCTGCGTACATCCGCCCTTTAGGCTTTGTTGGTAACGTTGGTTTGGGTGTATGCCCTCCAGAAAACACGGAGATGGACCTAATCATCGCCGCTTTCCCTTGGGGCTCTTACCTAGGTGAAGAAGCGCTAGAAAATGGCGTAGATGCGATGATCTCAAGCTGGAACCGTGCAGCTCCAAACACCATCCCAACGGCTGCGAAAGCGGGTGGTAACTACCTCTCGTCACTACTGGTTGGTGGTGAAGCACGTCGTCATGGTTACGATGAAGGTATCGCTCTCAGTGTCGATGGTTATCTTTCTGAAGGTGCAGGTGAAAACATCTTTGTAGTACGTAATGGCGTGCTATCCACACCACCAGCGACCAGTGCAATTCTGCCGGGTATCACGCGTGATTCAATCATGACGCTAGCAAAAGACATGGGTTATGAGATCCGTGAAGAGAACATTGCTCGCGAAGCGCTATACCTTGCCGACGAAGTCTTCATGACAGGCACAGCAGCGGAAATCGTTCCAGTTCGCAGTGTAGACAAAATTACAGTAGGTGAAGGCAAACGCGGTCCTATCACTGAAAAAGTTCAAGCGGCTTACTTTGGTCTTTTCAATGGTACCACTGAAGATAAGTGGGGCTGGCTAGACTATGTTTACCCAGAAAACAAAACTTCAGACAATCAGTAAGCAACAGCCAAATATTTTATAAGGATTTAAGCAATGCCAATCTATCGTTCAGCAACGACTACCCACGGACGCAACATGGCTGGTGCGCGCGCTTTATGGCGTGCAACTGGCGTTAAAGATGATGACTTCGGTAAGCCAATCATCGCAGTTGTAAACTCTTTCACTCAATTCGTACCAGGCCACGTTCACCTTAAAGATATGGGCCAATTAGTTGCAGGTGAAATCGAGAAAGCGGGCGGTATCGCTAAAGAATTCAACACCATCGCAGTTGATGATGGTATCGCAATGGGCCACGGCGGCATGCTGTACTCACTGCCATCACGTGAACTTATCGCAGACTCAGTAGAGTACATGGTTAACGCTCACTGTGCGGATGCGATGGTATGTATCTCTAACTGTGACAAAATCACTCCGGGAATGATGATGGCAGCTATGCGCCTAAACATCCCAGTGATCTTTGTATCAGGCGGCCCAATGGAAGCAGGTAAAACCAAGCTTTCCGATCAAATCATCAAGCTAGACCTTGTTGATGCGATGATCCAAGGTGCCGATCCAACAATTTCAGATGAGCAAAGTGAGCAAGTAGAACGCTCTGCATGTCCAACATGTGGTTCATGTTCAGGTATGTTCACGGCTAACTCAATGAACTGTCTAACCGAAGCGCTTGGCCTGTCTCAGCCAGGTAACGGTTCTATGCTAGCAACTCACGCAGACCGTGAAGAGCTATTCATCAATGCCGGTAAACGTATCGTTGACCTGACTAAGCGTTACTACGAGCAAGATGACGCATCAGCACTGCCTCGTAATATCGCGAACCGCGCAGCCTTTGAAAATGCGATGGCTCTAGATATCGCGATGGGTGGTTCGAGTAACACTGTTCTTCACCTATTGGCAGCGGCTCAAGAGGGTGAAGTCGACTTTGATATGGGTGATATCGACGAGATGTCTCGCCGTGTTCCACACCTATGTAAAGTGGCTCCTTCAACACCGAAATACCACATGGAAGATGTTCACCGCGCTGGTGGTGTAATGGCTATCCTAGGTGAACTAGACCGTGCAGGCCTATTGAATAACCAAACTCGCACCGTGCTTGGCCTGAGTATGCAAGAGCAGCTTGCTCAATACGACATCATGCAGACAGAAGACGAAGCGGTACTTAAGTTCTTCCGCGCGGGCCCAGCAGGTATTCGTACAACTAAAGCCTTCTCGCAAGATTGTCGTTGGGATCGCCTTGATGACGACCGCAAAGAAGGTTGTATCCGTACTAAAGAGAATGCATTCAGCCAAGAAGGTGGCCTAGCGGTACTTTCAGGTAACATCGCCGTTGACGGTTGTATCGTTAAGACAGCAGGCGTTGATGAAGAGAACCTGAAATTCCAAGGTCCAGCTATCGTATTTGAAAGCCAAGACACAGCCGTAGAAGGCATCTTAGGCGGTAAAGTAAAAGCGGGGGAAGTCGTTGTTATCCGTTACGAAGGTCCTAAAGGTGGTCCGGGCATGCAAGAGATGCTTTACCCAACGACTTACCTAAAATCGATGGGCTTAGGTAAGTCTTGTGCACTACTAACGGATGGCCGTTTCTCTGGTGGTACATCGGGCCTATCTATCGGTCACGCTTCTCCAGAGGCAGCAAGTGGCGGTACTATCGGCCTGGTTCAAGATGGCGACATCATCACTATAGACATCCCTAGCCGTTCGATCACACTTGATGTGCCTGAAGCAGAACTAGAAGCACGTCGCGTTAAGCAGGATGCACTGGGCTGGAAACCAGCGGATCGTCAGCGTGAAGTCTCATTCGCGCTAAAAGCTTACGCAAGCATGGCAACCAGTGCTGATAAAGGCGCGGTGCGTGATAAGTCGAAGCTTGAGGGCTAACCTATGAATGATGACACGGTCAGTTCCCAAAAACAAACTGGTGCAGATTACCTGCGTCAGATCCTGAGAGCACCAGTTTACGAAGCTGCAATCGTGACACCTCTGCAAGAGATGCCTCGCTTAAGTGCTCGTATTGGTAATCAGGTTCAGCTAAAGCGTGAGGACCGTCAGCCGGTCCACTCGTTCAAGCTACGTGGTGCCTACAACATGGTATCAAGCCTTTCAGAGCAGCAGAAGGCCGCAGGTGTGATTGCAGCATCGGCGGGTAACCATGCTCAAGGTATGGCGCTGTCCGGTTCTAAGCTTGGTATTCAAACCACGATTGTGATGCCAAAAACTACACCAGACATCAAGGTTGATGCTGTACGTGGCTTTGGCGGTAACGTAGTTCTACACGGCAGTAATTTTGATGAAGCGAAGGCTGAAGCAGAACGCCTTTCCGCTGAACATGGCTACACCTTTGTACCTCCTTTCGATCACCCATTAGTGATCGCGGGGCAAGGCACCATGGGTATGGAGATGCTTCAACAAAATGGTCACATGGATTACATCTTTGTGCCAGTCGGTGGTGGTGGTTTAGCTGCTGGTGTTGCTGTGTTGGTTAAGCAGTTGATGCCAGAAATAAAAGTCATCGCGGTTGAACCCGAAGACTCATCTTGCTTGAAAGCAGCACTAGATGCAGGTGAACCAGTAGTATTGGATCAAGTCAGCATGTTTGCCGATGGCGTTGCAGTTAAGCGCATTGGTGAAGAGACCTTCCGTCTGTGTCAGCATTACATCGATGGTCACATTGCTGTGTCTAGCGATGAGATCTGCTCTGCGGTGAAAGACATCTTTGAAGACACTCGTGCGATTGCTGAACCTTCAGGAGCGCTTGCTCTGGCAGGTTTGAAGAAGTTTGCTGAGCAGAACCAATTGCAAGGCAAACAACTAGCAACGGTATTATCTGGTGCTAACACCAACTTCCATGGTCTGCGCTATGTGTCTGAACGTTGTGAATTGGGTGAAAAGCGCGAAGGTCTACTTGCGGTTACGATTCCTGAGCGACAAGGTGCCTTCCTCGAGTTCTGTAATATCATTGGCGGCCGTGCTGTGACTGAGTTTAACTACCGTCATAACGATGACAGCCTTGCGAACATCTTCGTTGGTGTGCGTCTCAATGGTGGACAGGAAGAACTTGATCATATCATCGACGACCTGCGTGAAGGTGGCTATCCGGTTGTCGATCTGTCTGATGATGAGATGGCAAAACTGCACATTCGCTACATGATTGGTGGCAAGCCATCAAGACCATTGAAGGAGCGCCTGTACAGCTTTGAGTTTCCAGAATACCCAGGTGCATTGATTAAGTTCCTTGATACCTTAGGTACTCACTGGAATATCAGCTTGTTCAACTACCGTAACCACGGCGCTGATTACGGCCGTGTATTATGTGGCTTCGAACTGGATGATGATGATTTAGCTCAGTTCTCGACTCACCTCAGAGAGCTTGGTTACCAGTGTAAAGATGAAACCGATAACCCCTCTTACAAGTTCTTCTTGTCATAAGCGCGAGTTACCAAAACAAAAGAGCGAGTTTTCACTCGCTCTTTTTGATCTTACCGACAATGATCCTTCAACTAGATCGCTTTACGATGATCCAACCAATCTCGATGAAGTTGTTCACTGGATCCTAAATAGTTGACCATCCACTCGATCAACTTGTGGTTATCGTCTTTTCGCCACACCAAGCAGCACTGGCTCAACGGGCTCGGCTCTGGCAGGACTTTCTCCACCAGCAAACCTTGTTCGATAATCGGCATGGCAATGTGCCTTGGCATGTACCCTACTCCAACACCGTTCTTCAAGCATTCAATAGCGCTATACCAATTAGGTAACAGCAAACGCCTTTGATTGGCGTAGTGGCCAGTGTGACGCTTAGGCAGCACGCTTGAGGTGTCATCCAAGCAGATGGCTGGATATTGGCTCACGAACTCTTCATTGAGATTCTGTTCGCGCACACACGGGTGACTTGGCGACGTTACAAACGCCCAATCTAATTGCCCCATGTCTTTGACCTCAAAATCGCCGCCCACAGGTACCGCAGAGGTAGCGCCAATCACGATATCGGCTCGACCTTGTGCTATTGCTTCCCAAGAGCCGTTAAACACTTCCATGTTGATCTGTAGCTCGGCAAACTCAAAGGTTTGATAAAACTCTTCAATCATCGGCTTCATCTTATCGAGCTTCACCACATTATCGAGCGTCAGACGCAAGGTCTTCTTCCAACCACGAGCTGCTCGACGAGTCTGGGCACTGACTTCTTCCATTTGCCTCAGTAGTGCACGCGCCTCTTCAATGAAGAGTTCACCTGCCGGAGTGAGCTCGACTTTTCTCGGTAAACGCCTGAAAAGTAAAACATCCAATTCTTGCTCGACCTGCCTAACACCGTAACTGATCGCCGAGGGCACTTTGTGCAACTGCTCAGCCGCCGCCGTAAAGCTACCCAAGCGCGCCACAGTATCGAGCATTTCTAGAGAGGATTTAGAGAACATAAGCCTTCAAATTTTTTGATTGATAACCACATATTTTAGCGTTTTATTTTATCAGATCCGAAAAATAGAATGTCAACAATAATAAACAGGGACTTTAAGCTCTGTATATCAAACAATTTTTTTGATGTTAAAAACATCACTACTATTAGCGTAATGGCATCTTATGAATATTTCTAAATTTCAATTGGTCTACCTTGCAGTACTTTCAATGCTAGGTTTTATCGCGACCGATATGTACCTTCCTGCATTTAAGGCGATGGAGATTGATTTCGCAACCGGCCCTGAGCAGATCGCACTATCTCTTACTGTTTTCCTTGGCGGTATGGCAATGGGTCAACTGCTTTGGGGATTAGCGAGTGATAAATATGGTCACCGCAATACGCTGGCGGTTGGTCTTTTTATTTTCACTGCCGCTTCGTTCGGTTTGGCATTCTGTACTGAGGTATGGCATCTACTGACGCTGCGCTTCATTCAAGCCATTGGCGTATGTGCACCAGCGGTAATCTGGCAAGCTATGGTTATCAAGCGCTACTCTGAGAGCAGCAGCCAACAAATTTTTGCAACCATCATGCCTTTAGTGGCGTTGTCCCCAGCTCTGGCACCTCAACTTGGTGTACTACTGGCAGATAACTTTGGCTGGCACAGTATCTTCGTGACGTTAACACTGATGGGTGCGCTGCTAGTGGCAACCACTATGGCTCAACCAAAAGAAGCGCCAGAAGTAAAACAAACATCAGTTAAGACTGATATCAAGATGCTGCTTAAATCGAAGCCTTACGTGGGCAACGTATTGATGTTTGCATCGGCTTCTGCAGCGTTCTTCGCTTACTTAACGGGTATGCCTGAGATCATGGCTCAGTTAGGCTACGAAGCAAAAGACATCGGTCTGAGTTTCATCCCACAGACGATCGCATTCATGGCGGGTGGTTACTTCGGTAAGCAAGCAGTGAAGAAATATGGCGATGGCGTGGTACTAAGAAACCTGATTGGTTTATTCAGCGTTGCTGCAATGCTTATCTTTATCGCATCACAGTGGGAACTGACATCAATCTGGCCTCTACTTGCACCCTTCTGTCTGATTGCAGTAGCAAATGGCGCACTTTACCCAATCGTGGTAAACCGTGCTCTATCAAGTGCGAAACAAAGCCCAGCAACAGCAGCTGGTCTACAGAATAGCTTGCAAATCAGCATCAGCGGCCTATCAAGCGCATTGGTAGCAGCAATGGCAAGCCAAGCACTAAGTGCAACAGGTATTGCAGTTGTAATTTGTTTAGGCGCCCTGTGGATTGGCTACATTGTGTCGAACAAAGAGCTTTCAGAACACTTTGCAGCACCAGATAACTCTCGTGTTGTAGCAGAAGAGAAGCAAGACTAGCTTCTAGCTTTATAGAAAAGCCAGTAGCGTTGACCGCTACTGGCTTTGATAAGAGTCTCAGATAGGAGTTGAAGCTTATTTCTTCATTGGGCGCTGCCAATCCGCAATCTTGCGCTCTTTAGCACGACTGATTACCAATTCATTTTCAGAAACATCACGTGTTACCGTTGAACCCGCTCCTACTGTCGCGCCATTGCCGATAGTAACAGGGGCGATTAATTGGCTATCAGAACCAACGAATACGTCATCGCCGATGACGGTCTTAAACTTGTTCGCACCATCGTAGTTACAAGTAATAGCACCAGCACCAACGTTAACACGCTGACCAATCTCAGCATCGCCTAAATATGTTAGGTGGTTCGCTTTAGAACCCTCACCAAGACGAGTGTTCTTCACTTCCACAAAGTTACCAACGTGCGAATCATTACGCATGTCAGCACCAGGACGTAGGCGAGTAAATGGACCAACGGTACAGTCTTCACCAACAGTTGCACCTTCAATGACGCTGTATGGACGAATAACCGTGTTGTCATCAATTTCACAGTCCTTTAAAACACAGCCGGTGCCGATAATCACGTTATCACCAATACTTACGCTGCCTTCAATAATAACGTTAGTGTCGATTTCAACATCCATACCACACTGCAGTTCGCCACGAAGATCAAAGCGGCTAGGGTCGCGTAACATAACACCCTGCTTCAACAGTTTGTCTGCTTGTTCAGCTTGGTAAGCACGCTCTAGACGAGCCAGTTGAGAGCGATCGTTCACACCTTCAACTTCAATTGGGCTAACTGGATGTACCGCTTCTACCGCACGACCTTCATCATGAGCTGCAGCAATAACGTCAGTCAGGTAGTATTCACCTTGCGCGTTGTCATTGCTTAGGCCTGACAACCAACGCTTAAGATCACCACCTGTCGCAACCATAACGCCGGTGTTGATCTCTTTGATAAGCTTCTGCTCATCCGTTGCATCTTTTTGTTCAACAATCGCCACAACTGGACCATTGCGACGAATAATACGGCCGTAACCCATTGGGTTATCCAGTACAACGGTAAGTAGTGCGATACCACCGTTTGGTTGAGCGTCTAATAGGTTTTCAATAGTTTCAGGCGAGATGAGGGGAACGTCACCATACAGTACCAGTACTTTCTCATCGTCAGCAAAGTGCGCTGATGCCTGATCAACCGCGTGGCCTGTACCTAACTGTTCTGCTTGCAGTGCCCAATTTACCGATTCCTCAGCCAAAGTAGCCTTCATCTGGTCACCACCATGGCCGTAAACCAAGTGGATATTTTGAGCGCCTAGACCATTACAGGTATCAATCACATGCTTCACCATTGGTTTGCCCGCAAGAGTATGCAGAACCTTTGGTGTGTTTGAGTACATGCGAGTACCTTTGCCCGCTGCAAGAATTACCGCGCTAAACTTCATTGTAAACCTATCCGACGTAATTTTTATTAAGCTGATATTGTAACCGTTTTGAGGCAAAAACTTAAATCGGAATAACCATTTAATCGGTTGCAATACGTAAACAAGCAATTATGAGAATGCAAAAAAACAAAAAGGCGACCCTTAGGTCGCCTTTAGCTCAGAACCAATAATCTTATAAAAGATTAGCGGCGCTGTTTTGTCAGTTCGATAACTCGTAACTGAGCAATGGCTTTAGCCAGTTCACCGGCCGCTTGTGCGAAGTCTATGTCGCCATGCTGATTTTGGATATTCTCCACAGCCTTGCGTTTAGCTTCTTCCGCCTTTGCTGCGTCTAGCTCTTCACCACGGATAGCTGTATCAGCCAGTACAGTCGCTGTACCAGGCTGAACTTCTACCATACCACCAGAAACATAAATGATTTCTTCGTGACCGTGCTGCTTAACAATACGCACCATACCAGGCTTGATAGCGGTCAGCAGTGGAGTATGACCATGGAAAATACCAAGCTCACCCTCACTACCGGTCACCTGAAACGTCTCAACAAGACCAGAGAAAAGCTGTTTCTCTGCACTTACTACGTCTAGGTGAAAGGTTATTGCTGCCATATCGCCTCCTAGTTAGCCTTATAGCTTCTTAGCATTCTCAATAGCTTCGTCGATAGTACCGCAGTACATGAACGCTTGCTCTGGAATGTCATCGTATTCACCAGATAGTAGACCTTGGAAGCCACGTAGAGTCTCTTTTAGAGGTACGTAAACACCAGGGTCACCAGTAAATACTTCCGCTACGTGGTAAGGTTGAGTAAGGAACTTCTCAATCTTACGAGCACGAGATACTACTTGCTTATCTTCTTCAGATAGCTCGTCCATACCTAGGATAGCAATGATATCTTTCAGCTCTTTATAGCGCTGAAGTGTAGACTGAACGCCACGAGCGATGTCGTAGTGCTCTTGTCCAACTACCAATGGATCCAGTTGGCGAGATGTAGAATCTAGCGGGTCGATCGCTGGGTATAGACCCATAGCTGCGATGTTACGGTTAAGTACAACCGTTGCATCCAAGTGCGCGAACGTTGTTGCTGGAGACGGGTCAGTCAAGTCATCCGCAGGTACGTATACCGCCTGTACAGACGTGATAGAACCTTGCTTAGTTGACGTGATACGCTCTTGTAGAACACCCATTTCTTCCGCAAGAGTAGGTTGGTAACCTACCGCAGAAGGCATACGGCCTAGAAGTGCTGATACCTCAGTACCTGCAAGCGTGTAACGGTAGATGTTATCTACGAATAGTAGAACGTCACGACCTTCGTCACGGAAACGCTCAGCCATTGTTAGACCAGTCAGTGCAACACGTAGACGGTTACCTGGTGGCTCGTTCATCTGACCATAAACCATCGCTACTTTTGATTCTTCAGGTTTTTCAACGTTTACAACGCCTGCTTCCTGCATCTCAAAGTAGAAATCGTTACCTTCACGAGTACGCTCACCTACACCTGCAAATACAGATAGGCCAGAGTGTTGAAGTGCGATGTTGTTGATAAGTTCCATCATGTTAACGGTCTTACCTACACCTGCACCACCGAATAGACCGATTTTACCACCCTTAGCGAATGGACAAACCAAGTCGATTACCTTAACACCCGTCTCTAGAAGAGCTGTCTCGTTAGACTGTTCTTCGTAGCTTGGAGCTGCACGGTGAATTGCGTAGTGCTCTTCTGCACCGATTTCACCACACTCATCAATCGCGTCACCTAGAACGTTCATGATACGACCTAAGGTCTTAGTACCTACTGGTACTGAGATTGGAGCGCCAGTATTTTCTACTGTCAAACCACGACGTAAACCATCAGAGCTACCCATTACGATTGCGCGAACTACGCCACCGCCAAGTTGTTGCTGAACCTCAAGAACTAGACGCTCTTTCACTTCATTAACATTCAGAGCATCGTATACACGAGGTACTTCGCCCTGTGGGAACTCTACGTCGACTACCGCACCGATGATCTGTACGATCTTACCTGTAGCCATCGTTAATCCTCTAACTATTTAGTTTTACCTAAGCTTAAAACGAATAAGCGATTAAACCGCTGCTGCGCCTGAAACGATTTCAGAAAGTTCTTGTGTAATAGCCGCTTGACGCGCCTTGTTGTACACAAGCTCTAAATCATCGATAAGGTCGCTAGCATTGTCGGTTGCAGCTTTCATTGCAATCATTCGAGCCGCTTGCTCACAAGCAAGGTTCTCTACCACACCTTGGTACACTTGAGATTCGACGTAACGAACCAATAGTGCATCTAGTAGTGGTTTTGGCTCAGGCTCATAAATGTAGTCCCAAGCATGATCGCGCTGCATGTCTTCGCTATCTGATTTAGGCAAAGGAAGTAATTGATCGATCGTTGGTTCTTGTACCATAGTGTTTTCAAATTTGTTAAACACTACGAACAGGCGATCCAATTCACCTTCATCATATTTCTTCAGCATGACGCTTACAGAGCCGATTAAGTCTTCAAGGCTTGGGCTATCGCCTAGGCCAGAAACTTGAGCTGCTACTTTCGCGCCGCTGTTGTTGAAAAATGCTGTTGCTTTTGAACCGATAATTGCCAGTTCAACTTCAGCACCTTTCTCAGACCAGTCTTTCATGTCTAACATAGCTTTTTTGAACAAGTTAATGTTCAAGCCGCCACATAGACCACGGTCTGTAGAAACGATGATGTAACCAACACGTTTGGCTTCACGTTCCTCAAGATAAGGATGCTTATACTCAAGGCTACCGTTAGCCAAATGACCGATCACTTTACGCATTGTTTCTGCATATGGACGAGTAGCTTCCATTGCGTCTTGAGAACGACGCATTTTTGAAGCTGCTACCATTTCCATTGCTTTCGTAATCTTCTGTGTGCTTTTAACACTACCGATTTTATTACGTATCTCTTTTGCGCCGGCCATCGTTACTCTCCGTTAATGGTATGAGGTGACCCGAAGGCCACCCACCAATTACCAGGTCTGGGTTGCTTTGAAATCGTCAACAAGCTTCTTCAGCTCAGCTTCGATATCATTGTTGTAAGCACCCGTTGTGTCGATCTGTGTAGCTAGATCGCCATATTGACCGCGAGCAAACGATAGTAAAGCAGCTTCAAAATCTAGCAGCTTATCAAGCGCTACATCTTGAAGGTAACCACGCTCTGCAGCGAAGATTACAAGTGCTTGGTCAAATACAGACATAGGAGCGTATTGCTTCTGCTTCATTAGCTCTGTAACTTTTTGACCATGGTCTAGCTGCTTCTTAGTCGCTTCATCAAGATCAGACGAGAACTGTGCGAATGCCGCTAGTTCACGGTACTGTGCTAGAGCTGTACGGATACCGCCAGATAGCTTCTTGATGATTTTAGTCTGCGCTGAACCACCTACACGAGATACTGAGATACCTGGGTCAACAGCTGGACGTACGCCCGCGTTGAATAGCTCAGTTTGTAGGAAGATCTGACCATCGGTAATCGAGATTACGTTCGTCGGTACGAATGCAGATACGTCACCAGCTTGCGTTTCAATGATAGGAAGAGCAGTTAAAGAACCAGTCTTGCCTTTCACTTCACCTTTAGTGAATGCTTCTACGTAGTGTTCGCTTACACGAGCAGCACGCTCTAGTAGACGAGAGTGAAGGTAGAAAACATCACCTGGGAATGCTTCACGACCTGGTGGACGCTTAAGTAGTAGCGAGATCTGACGGTAAGCTACCGCTTGCTTAGATAGATCATCATAAACAATCAGTGCATCTTCACCGCGATCACGGAAGTATTCACCCATCGCACAACCTGCGTATGGCGCTAGGTATTGTAGCGCTGCAGATTCAGAAGCAGATGCAACAACAACGATAGTGTTAGCTAGCGCGCCGTGCTCTTCTAGTTTGCGAACTACGTTAGCGATAGTCGATGCTTTCTGACCGATTGCTACGTAGATAGAGAAAATACCAGAATCTTTTTGGTTAATAATCGCATCGATCGCCATCGCTGTTTTACCAGTTTGACGGTCACCGATTACTAGTTCACGCTGACCACGACCGATTGGGATCATTGAGTCAACAGACTTGTAACCAGTTTGTACAGGTTGATCTACCGATTTACGGTCGATTACACCTGGTGCAATTACTTCTACAGGCGAAGTTAGTTTCGCTTCGATAGGACCTTTACCATCAATTGGCTCACCTAGTGTGTTTACAACACGACCAAGTAGTTCTGGACCTACTGGCACTTCAAGAATGCGGCCAGTACCTGTAACTTTCATGCCTTCCTGTAGGTCAGCATATGGGCCCATTACAACAGCACCAACCGAATCACGGTTCAAGTTAAGTGCTAGCGCGTAACGGCCACCCGGTAGTTCAATCATTTCACCTTGCATCACGTCCGCTAGGCCGTGAATGCTAAGGATGCCATCGCTTACCGAAACGATAGTACCTTCATTGCGAGCTTCACTAACAACGTCGAAAGATTCAATACGTTGTTTAATTAGATCGCTAATTTCAGTGGAATTAAGTTGCATGCTCCAATCCCCATTAAGACTGCAATGCATCGCTCAGGCGGTCTAGTCGACCACGCGCTGAGTTATCGATGACTAGGTCTCCGGCTCGAATAATAACTCCGCTAAGCAGAGTCTCATCTATACTGCAATTCAGCTGTACTTTGCGCGCTAGGCGCTGTTGCAATTTGCTGCTGATATCTGCGCGTTGTTCTTCAGAAAGTTCGACCGCTGAAGTCACTTCAACATCGATCTCTTTCTCGTGCTCTTGTTTGAGCAATAAGAACTCTTTGCAAACATCAGGAAAAGCCATTAATCGGCCATTCTCTGCCATCACTTTTATCAAGTTCTGGCCGAATTCATCAAATTGTTCACCACAAACTGCAATGAATACTTCCGCTAATTTTTCAGCAGTTAGAGAACTGCTTAGTAGATTGTGGATATCATTGTTTTGTGCCACTTCGGCAGCAAAAGAGAGCATTTGACTCCATTGGTCAAGCTCACCTTTTTCTACCGCAAAGTCAAAAGCTGCTTTAGCATAGGGGCGTGCGATTGTTGTCAAATCAGACATATACAGCCCCTTGCTTTAAAGTTTTGCAGTAATGTTGTCAAGAAGGTCTTTGTGTACGTCTTTATCGATCGTACGCTCAAGGATCTTCTCAGCACCAGCTATAGCCAGAGTTGCGACTTGTTTGCGCAGGTCATCACGGGCACGTGTGCGCTCAGCTTCAAGTTCAGCTTCAGCTTGCGCTAAGATTTTCTGGCGTTCTGCCTGAGCTTCTTCGCGAGCTTCATCAATAATTTGAGCTTTACGTTTGTTTGCCTGTTCAATAACCTCAGTTGCAGTGCGCTTTGCTTCTTTCATTTGCTCAGAAGCGTTGGCTTGTGCCAGGTTCAAGTCTTTAGCAGCGCGCTCAGCGGCTACTAGACCGTCAGCAATTTTCTTCTGACGCTCTTCAATTGCTTGCATGATTGGTGGCCATACATATTTCATGCAGAACCAAACAAACAGTGAAAAAGCAATTGCTTGACCTAGCAGAGTTGCGTTCATATTCACAACAGCTACCCCTCGTTAAGAATCAACTACAAAAATTTAATTAACCTATTAAAGAGTTAATTAGCCTGCTAGTTGACCAACAAATGGGTTAGCAAACGTGAATAGTAGTGCGATTACGATACCGATCATTGGAACAGCATCCAATAGACCAGCGATGATGAACATCTTAACTTGTAGCATAGGAGCCATTTCAGGTTGACGCGCAGCGCCTTCTAGGAATTTACCACCAAGAATAGCAAAACCAATTGCAGTACCTACGGCACAAAGACCAACAATAATAGCAACAGCGATTGCTGAAAAACTTAGTACAGTTTCCATTTACGTTCTCCGATTAACATTAATAGTTAGAATAAAGCTTAAAAATTTTTTTAGTGATCACTATCTTCGTGAGCCATTGATAAGTAAACAATTGTCAACATCATGAAAACAAATGCTTGAATCAAAATAACCAAGATATGGAAGATAGCCCAAGGTAGTGCACCTACCCATTGTAAGTACCACGGTAGCATTGCCGCGATAAGAATAAACACCACCTCACCCGCAAACATATTACCAAATAAACGCATACCTAGAGATAGTGGCTTCGCCAGAAGCGAAATTACCTCAAGTACCAAGTTAAATGGAATCATGATTGGGTGATTAAATGGATGCAGTGCCAATTCTTTAGCAAATCCGCCCAAGCCTTTTACTTTGATGCTGTAGTAGATCATCAGAGCAAAAACACCTAGAGCCATTGCCATGGTTATATTTACATCAGCTGTAGGAACCACTTTCAAGTAAGGGATGCCTAACCAATGCTCTGCAGGATATGGTAAGAAATCGATTGGCACTAAGTCCATCAAGTTCATTAAAATAATCCAGCAGAATATAGTCAGTGCTAATGGGGCAATCAGCGGGTTGCGGCCATGGAAAGTTTCTTTAACGTTGTCGCCAACGAATTCCACTACCATTTCTACAAAACACTGAAGCTTACCAGGTACACCTACTGTTGCTTTCTTAGCGACTGAGCGAAAAACCCAAAGGAATAACATCCCTGTCAACACCGAAAAAAACAGACTGTCTATATGTACGTTCCAGAAACTTGTCTCCTCTACAAAACCTAACTTAGCTAAAGATAGATTCTGTAAGTGGTGTTCAATGTATCCGGATGCTGTTGCCGCAGCCATAACTCGTCCTATTTCTTATTGTTAATGAAAAGCACTGGCGCAAAGATATTAATACCAAGAACCAGTAAATAGGTCAGTTTGAGGGGAATTAACTCCACCTGCATATACATGTAGACAATAGAGAATAGTAGAACTGTGATTAGGATTTTTAGCGCTTCGCCAGCATAGAACGACGCCGCAACTAACTTAGTCGCGCGAGCTCCACAAAAAAGGAAAGCACACACACAAAAAACCACATTCGCGATGACAAAAATGCCGCCACCGATTAATGCAGCAAAACCCCAGTCAGGATTAACAGCTAAACCTAACCCTATCGCCACTAATATAACCGCGCTAAGCTCGATCAATAACATTTGCTTTGCAAGCACTCGTCCTGGTCTTGCTAACGCCGCTACCATGTATTCGTTCCTCTTTAAGCCCACTTTACCACTCGCTAAAAAGCGTGCTGAGAAATTGGCGAAAATTATACGTTCAGCCAAATCGATTGCAATAAGAACGCTGCAATCATTTACATTTTTGCATACAAACCGACAACTTTTGTACGAAATGACTTGTTTATTACATAATTGACCTAAATCAATTATCTCATTTAGTACTCTAATTTAGCAATAAGTTGATCTAATTTGTGAGGCTCATCAAGAGTAATTATCACTTTTGACTTACCGCTAACAGAGCGAGTAACTGAAACGTTTGCTTGCAATTTTTCCGTGAGTCTTCGCGAAAGTTCGATAGCTTCTGTGTCTTTAGGCTTAGATTCAGGCTCAACGTCTGGTTTTAAACACTTTTTAACGAGTTGTTCAGTTTGGCGCACGGTCATATTTTTGGTCGCTGCAGTGTTCGCTGCTTCAATCTGGGTATCCCCCTCGAGCGCAAGCAGTGCTCGAGCATGTCCCATTTCCAGTTGTTTATTGGAAACTAAACCTTTTACTTTATTTTCAAGCTGATTTAGACGTAATAAGTTACTAACCGTTGCTCTCGATTTGCCAATCACATCAGCGACTTGCTGATGTGTCAGTTCAAATTCATTCTGTAAGCGCTCTAGCGCTTGTGCTTCTTCAATAACATTCAGGTCTTCACGTTGAATATTCTCGATTAATGCCATCGCAATCGCGGCTTTATCTTCCACTCGCTTTACCAGACACGGGACTTGCTTGAGGCCCGCTTGACGAGCCGCTCTCCAACGACGCTCACCCGCAATAATCTCATACTGATCTTGTGCTAATGGACGTACAACGATTGGCTGGATGATGCCTTGAGATTGAATGGAAGCCGCTAGCTCTTCTAGCGCTTCAGACGCGATATCTTTACGCGGTTGATAAACACCTGACTTCAAGCTACCAACAGCTAATTCTGTTAGCTCTCCATCAGCCGATAACGCCTGACTATGAGAAGCTACCTGCTGTTTTTCACGAGCCAATGAGCTAGTTGCAAGTAATGCATCTAGCCCTTTTCCTAAACCACGCTTAGACATTGAGCGAATTCCTTTGGTTAGACCTATACTGGGACTTCTTCACGACGCAACATTTCGCCTGCAAGAGCAAGATATGCCTTAGCACCTGCGGAATATTTGTCGTAGTACATTGCTGGTTTGCCGTGACTCGGCGCTTCAGCAAGACGTACATTTCTAGGGATCACGGTTCGGTAGACTTTGCTACCGAAGTGTTTTTTGAGTTGATCTGATACTTCGTTTGATAAGCGGTTGCGAGGATCATACATAGTACGCAGAAGACCTTCTATCTTCAGGTTCTCGTTAACCACCGCCGCAAGCTTGCTTATGGTATCCATCAACGCAGTCAAACCTTCAAGAGCAAAGTATTCACATTGCATTGGAACTAATACGGAATCGGCAGCTGCCATGGCATTAATTGTAAGAAGGTTTAATGAGGGTGGGCAATCAATAAAGATGAAATCATAATCATCTCGAATGGGTGCGAGTGCATTTTTAAGACGAACTTCGCGCGCAAACACTTCCATTAGCTTGATTTCTGCCGCAGTAACATCACCGTTTGCGGCGATGAGGTCATAATTGCCAGATGTACTCCGGCAAACTACCTCATCAAATGGGGTATCTTCAACCAACAAATCGTAAGCAGTTGCTTCAACCTGATATTTGTCGACACCGCTCGCCATAGTAGCATTACCTTGAGGATCGAGGTCAACAACCAATATCTTGCGTTTAGTTGCCGCCATTGATGCTGCTAAGTTAATGCAAGTTGTTGTTTTTCCTACACCGCCCTTCTGGTTGGCAATTGCTACGATTCTACCCACTATGGCCTCGCTGATTATCCCTGACGCGATAAAGTTACTAGATGACGCTCTCCGTCAAGCTCTGGCACTCGCAAAGCTTTAATGTCTGTCACTGAACACCATTCAGGTAACAGGTCAATTTCGTCTCTAGGGTGTTGTCCCTTAAGAGCCAAAAATACACCGGATTGCTCTTTAGGTAAATGGTGACACCACTCTACCATGTCTGTCATTGACGCAAATGCGCGACTGAGCACTGCATCAAACTTTTCTTCAGGTTGAAACTCTTCAACACGGCTTTGAACTGGCACAACGTTGTCGATACCCAACTCATGAACCACCTGCTTAATGAAACGAATACGCTTACCTAAACTATCTAGCAAGTAAAACTCGCAGTCTGGGTTCATGATTGAGAGCGGTATCCCAGGTAAGCCAGGTCCAGTACCCACATCGATAAAGCGCTTACCCTGTAAGTGAGTGCTAACAATGATGCTATCTAAGATATGTTTCACCATCATTTCTAATGGGTCACGAACCGAAGTCAGGTTGTAAGCCTTGTTCCATTTGTTGAGTAACTCAACGTAGCCAACCAACTGGCTACGTTGTTTTTCAGAGACTTCTAGGTCTGTCTGGCCAATCAGGTGATCCAGTTTTTCGCGTAATACGCTCATTATGCTTCCTCACCCTTTTTCAACAGGCCGTGTTTTTTCAAGTAAACCAGTAGAATTGAAATTGCCGCAGGTGTAATACCCGAAATACGAGAGGCAATACCAATTGAATCCGGTTTAGCGTTAGTTAGTTTTAGAACCACTTCGTTAGAAAGTCCTTTTACCTGGCTGTAATCAATATCAGCAGGCAGTTTGGTGTTTTCATGACGCAGTGATTTTTCAATTTCGTCTTGTTGACGCTGAATGTAGCCTTCGTACTTCACTTGGATCTCAACTTGTTCAGCCGCTTGTTGATCTTCCAGCGCAGGAGAAAAACGATCCAGAGCCGTCAACTGTGAATAAGTCATTTCAGGACGACGCAGAAGATCTTCACCGCTCGCTTCACGAGACATTGGTGTTTTTAGGATCTGGTTCAGCGCGCCAATATCTTCAGATTTTGGATTAATCCAAGTCTCTTTTAGACGTTGACGTTCTTTCTCCATGTTGTCCATCTTCTCGTTGAATCGAGCCCAACGTGCATCATCAACCAAACCAAGTTCACGAGATTTTTCTGTCAGACGGATATCGGCGTTGTCTTCACGAAGCAACAGACGGTATTCCGCACGAGACGTAAACATACGGTACGGTTCTTTGGTGCCCATGGTTGATAGGTCATCGATAAGAACGCCCATGTAAGCTTGGTCACGACGTGGGCTCCAGCCTTCTTTGCCTTGAGTAAACAAGCTTGCGTTCAAACCAGCCATCAGGCCTTGCGCAGCTGCTTCTTCATAACCGGTTGTACCGTTAATTTGACCAGCAAAGAACAGACCTTTAATAAACTTCGTTTCGTAAGTCAGTTTTAGGTCGCGTGGATCGAAGAAATCATACTCAATCGCGTAGCCAGGGCGCACGATGTGAGCATTTTCGAAGCCCTTCATTGAGCGAACAATTTGAACCTGTACGTCAAACGGTAGACTAGTAGAGATACCATTCGGGTATAACTCATGTGTCGTAAGGCCTTCAGGCTCAATAAAAATTTGGTGGCTGTTTTTATCAGCAAAACGCATCACTTTGTCTTCAATCGAAGGACAGTAGCGAGGACCAATCCCCTCAATCACGCCAGCGTACATCGGGCTACGGTCAAGGTTGGCACGAATCACATCGTGCGTATTTTCATTGGTGTGCGTGATGTAACATGGGATTTGGCGTGGCTGTTGTGCTCGACTGCCCATGAATGAGAAAACCGGTGTTGGGTTGTCACCGTGTTGAACCTCAAGCTCAGAAAAATCAACACTACGCGCATCGATACGAGGAGGCGTGCCGGTTTTCAGGCGATCAACTCTAAATGGAAGATCACGAAGACGGTCAGCTAAAGCGATCGATGGTGGATCACCAGCACGACCACCAGAAGAACTTTCCATACCAATATGGATCTTACCGCCCAGGAATGTACCCACCGTCAAAACCACAGCATCAGCACGGAACTTAAGGCCCATTTGGGTTACCACACCGACTACTTGATCCTGTTCAACGATCAGGTCATCAACCGATTGTTGGAACAAGGTTAGGTTTGGTGTGTTTTCAAGAACATTACGGACAAAGGCTTTGTAAAGCGCTCGGTCTGCTTGAGCGCGAGTTGCACGAACCGCAGGACCTTTTGACGCGTTTAGTGTTCTGAACTGAATACCTGCATGATCAATGGCTTGTGCCATCAAACCACCCATTGCATCGACCTCTTTCACCAAGTGGCCCTTACCGATACCACCGATAGCTGGGTTACAAGACATTTGTCCCAAGGTATCGATATTATGAGTAAGTAATAACGTACTTTGACCAGTACGTGCAGATGCGAGTGCGGCTTCCGTTCCTGCATGGCCGCCACCAACAACGATGACGTCAAATTTTTCGTGATAAAGCATGAACCGACCTCAGGTATTCAAACGTTTTCTAGACTGATAAAAAGGAGCGATATTCTACCTGTTTTCATAGCTTGAGAAAACGTTTTTGGAATTTTTCGATTAAGCTGTTTTTAATTAATATAGATAAGATCTTTAAAGAGATCTTTTATTGGATCTATTATTAGGATCGAAGCAGTCTGTGGATAAGTCGAAAATGATCAATGAGATCATGGATCTTTTTTGGATCAAATGGTGTGATCTAACTTTGATCAGGATGAGGATTAGCTGGGATCAAAATGGCTACTTATTCACAGGGGGAAATAGGTGTAAAACTTGTTATTTGGATAACTATAGGTTAATCACCGAATATGTATGATCTTATCCACAACAGATCTTGAAAATAAATGGCTAATTTTTGGCTTTTACCCAAAAAAGTTATTCACAATCTCGATATTCAGGCACAAAAAAAGCGGCAAAAGCCGCTTTTTTAAGAGAAGAGAGCGTTAAAATTGGCCACGATGATCGTTAAACCACTCTTCAGCGGCGTCTTCAGGGACCGGAGTCTCCAAAACATCGATGGTAAAACAGTCAGAAATCGCCTGTCCGCCAAATTTTGTTAATAACTCATGAGCGGTTTGGCCTGCTGCGCAGAAGGTGTCGTAGCTTGAATCACCAATGGCAATGACTGCAAAACGAACCTTATCGAGTTGAGGTGCGTGTTCTGTCAGCTCGGTAACGAATGGCTTGATATTGTCCGGGAATTCACCAGCGCCATGGGTCGAGGTCACCACTAACCAGAAGCCTTGCTGAGGAATATCATTGTATTCAGGCTGGTTGTGTAGCGTTATCTCATGGCCTTGTTCTTCTAGAAGATCATTAAGGTGATCGCCAACGTATTCAGCGCCACCTAAGGTGCTACCTGTAATAATGTGGATCATTAAGCTGTCCTTACTAAGAAAAAGACCGGCATCAGCCAGCCTTCTTGGGTTATTTACCAATACAGAATGAAGAGAAGATACGGCCCAAGAGATCGTCTGAGCTGAACTCGCCTGTGATCTCATTAAGGTGTTGCTGAGTGATACGAAGCTCTTCCGCTAAGATTTCCCCCGCCATGTAGCCTTCAAGTTGCTGCTGGCCAATATCGAGGTGCTCAGAGGCACGTTCAAGCGCATCTAAGTGACGACGGCGGGCCATAAAGCCACCCTCATGACCACCAGCAAAGCCCATACACTCTTTTAGATGACTGCGCAGGGCATCCACGCCTTGACCTGTTTTTGCGGACAAGCGAATCAGAGTTGGATCGTTTACGTGACAAATCCCGAGCTCTTCATTGGTTTGATCCGCTTTGTTACGAATGACGGTCATACCAATGTTATCTGGTAAACGATCAACGAAATCTGGCCAGATATCTTTCGGGTCAGTGGCATCGGTTGTGGTGCCATCCACCATAAACAGGACTCGGTCTGCTTGAGCTATTTCTTCCCAAGCGCGCTCAATACCGATTTTTTCGACTTCATCAGACGCATCACGCAGGCCCGCGGTATCGATAATATGCAGTGGCATACCATCAATATGGATGTGTTCTCGCAGTACATCACGTGTGGTACCAGCAATATCAGTCACGATTGCCGACTCTTTGCCTGACAGCGCGTTTAGTAGGCTAGATTTACCGGCATTTGGTCGACCAGCGATCACCACTTTCATGCCTTCACGCATGATGGCACCTTGATTGGCTTCTTGGCGTACTGCCTCTAGGTTGTCGATGATAGCCTGTAAGTCAGCACTTACTTTACCGTCTGCCAGAAAGTCGATTTCTTCTTCTGGGAAGTCGATAGCTGCTTCAACATAGATACGCAGGTGAATCAGTGAATCGACTAGGGTGTTAATGCGTTTTGAGAACTCACCTTGAAGAGATTGCAGTGCGGATTTAGCCGCTTCTTCTGAGCTTGCATCAATCAAATCAGCAATCGCCTCAGCTTGGGTCAAGTCCATCTTGTCGTTCAAGAACGCACGCTCAGAGAACTCACCAGGACGAGCTGCACGCACACCAGAGATCCCCAGGATGCGTTTGATGAGCATATCCATAACCACTGGGCCACCGTGACCTTGCAGCTCTAGGACATCTTCACCGGTAAAAGAGTGCGGGTTAGGAAAGTAGAGCGCGATACCTTGATCGAGCTCGATGCCATCGGCAGATTTAAAAGGTAGGTACTCAGCGTAGCGAGGCTTAAGTGTTTTTCCCGTTACTTCTAGGGCAACCTGAGTCGCTAATGGGCCGGAAACGCGGATAATACCGACGCCACCACGGCCGGGCGCGGTCGCTTGAGCAACAATCGTATCTGTAGTCATAGTTGTGCCTGCTAGCATGTGAACGCCAAAAAGGGCATTCACGATTAATCAATTAGCTGAATTGTAATCAGCTAAAAACAAAAAGGCGACCTTTTGGTCGCCTTTCTTTAGCTCTTTCTATTATCGAACTTATTTAGAATGTAAGCCTTTCTTCTCCAGCGCGCGGTAGATAAGCGTTTGCTGAATCAGAGTTACGATGTTCGATACTAGCCAGTAAAGAACCAGACCCGAAGGGAAGAATAGGAAGAAGAATGTGAACATAACCGGCATAAAGGTCATGATCTTCTGCTGCATTGGATCCGTTACAGTTGTCGGGCTCATCTTCTGGATTAGGAACATTGAAGCACCCATCAGAAGTGGCAAGATGTAGTATGGGTCTTGCGCTGAAAGGTCAGTAATCCAACCGAAGAATGGTGAGTGACGCAGTTCAACAGACTCCATTAGTGCCCAGTATAGCGAAATGAAGATAGGCATTTGCAGAAGGATAGGTAAACAGCCACCTAGTGGGTTTACTTTCTCTTTCTTGTAAAGCTCCATCATTTCTTGGCTCATGCGTTGACGGTCGTCGCCGATACGCTCACGCATTGCAGTCAGCTTAGGCTGAAGCATACGCATTTTCGCCATAGACGTGTACTGAGCTTTCGTTAGTGGGTACATAGCACCACGAACGATGAAAGTTAGGATGATGATTGCCACACCCCAGTTCGATACGAAGCCTTGAATGAACGAAAGCAGAGTATGAAGTGGTTTAGCAATGAACCATAGCCAGCCGTAATCAACTACTAAGTCTAGGTTTGGTGCAGTTGCTGCCATTTGGTCTTGAAGTTTAGGGCCAACCCAAAGCGTTGCTTTAAAGCTTGCTTCGTCACCGTTAGCGATGGTTTTGTTCGGCATACGAACACCGATATCGCCTAGGTTACCGATTACACGAGTGTAAAGGTTGCTGCCTGCTTCGTCGCGTGGGATCCAAGCACTTGCAAAGTAGTGTTGAATCATTGCTGCCCAACCTTGACCGTCTGCTAGGTTAAGAGACAGGTTGCGATCTTGCATGTCGTCGAAGCTGTATTTCTTGTAACGCGTATCTTCCGTAGAGTAAGCACCACCACGGTAAGTTGGCATTGTTAGGCTACCGCCGTCATCCATAACGTTTTGACGTAGGTGAGCGTACATACCGAATGTCGCGTTGTTGCCAGAGTTGTTGACTACATCGTATTCAACGTCAATCGCGTAGCTGCCGCGCTTAAGGATGAATGTTTTTGTGTAATCTAGACCGTTCGCTTGGTAAGTCATTGGGATGCGTAGTTCATCCTGACCGTCAGCCAGCGTAAAGCTGTCTGCTGAAACCGTGTAGCTAGGGCGGTTTGTGCTGCTAAGGTCGATACCTTGAGGACCAACTAGACCGCTTTGAGCGATAAATTGGTGGCCTGCTTCATTCTTAAGAAGAACAAAGCTCTCTTTAGAATCGTACTCAGCTGAATAATCATTTAGGTCTGCTTTCACAACATCACCACCAACCGTATCAATTGACAGAGTCAGTACATCAGTGGTCACTGTGATAGTTTTTGCAGAAGAAGCAACTTGACCAGGAGCCGGGTCTAGATCATCTGCATAAGATGGCGCTGGTAGGGTGCTGCCAGATTGTGCCTGCTCAACCGCTTGTGGAGCTGGGTTCTTAGCTACATTCCATTGTTGGAAAAGTAGGAAAGAAACCAAAGCCAATGCGATCAACAGGATATTACGTTGAGAATCCATCGTTATTTATCTCTGTCTTGTTTTTGGACTGGTGGAACGGGGTCAAAGCCCCCATCGTTCAAAGGATGGCATTTTAATAGACGTTTGCCTGATAACCAACACCCTTTTACAAAACCGTGAGCTTTCAACGCTTCTATCGCATATAAAGAGCAGGTTGGAGTAAATCGGCAGCGTGGGCCGATGAGTGGACTAATAAACCATCTATAAAAATAGATGGGTATTAGCGCTATCCACGCGAAGGGCGAGACAGGCGAAGCCATAATTTATCGAGTAGCTTGAACATTTCTTCATTGCTTAAATCTTGCGCGCTCTTCTTAGCGATTACAACAAAATCTTTGTTAGGAAGTTTGTGCTGAGTGTTACGAAAGCTTTCACGAGTAAGACGCTTGAATCGATTACGACCCACGGCGGTTTTAATCTGTTTTTTCGGAACAGCTAATCCAAGACGAGGATTTGAAAGAGAGTTATTTCGAGCAATGATGGTGAAATGAGGAGAGCCAGCTCGATGAGCTTGCTTGAAGACATTTTGATAATGTTCGGGAGTTAACAAGCGTAACTCCCGACCGAAGGCTAGCTTATTCAAAATAATCAAAGATTACTTAGAAAGACGCTTACGGCCTTTTGCACGACGTGCATTGATTGTTGCGCGACCGTTCTTAGTAGCCATGCGAGCACGGAAACCGTGAGTACGCTTACGCTTTAGAACTGTAGGTTGAAAAGTGCGTTTCATTGTAATTACCTTACTGATCAGTAGTTTTAGGTTTTTGTTAAACCCGGCGTGGGCATTTTTTCTCTTCTTTATATAAGAAAGGAAAACCGACGCCTCTCAACAAAGAGGCGGAATTGTAATCACTGTCACAAAAAGTGTCAATGATTGGGTTAACTAAAATTCCGGTCGGGGGATTATACGTAGAATAACTAAAATCACAAGGATCCTTAGTCGATCCCAACCTTATTTAGGAATTTTTTTAATTTAGGATCTTGTGGATTACCAAAAATATCCTGTGGAGATCCCTGCTCGACAATATGACCGTCAGCCATGAAGATCACTCGGTCTGCGACCTCTCTAGCGAACTGCATTTCATGGGTAATCACCAGCATAGTTTGATGTTGGTTTGCCAATTTTTTCATTAGGTTAAGTACTTCGCCAACCCACTCAGGATCCAGCGCAGAAGTTGGCTCATCAAACAGTAAAAGCTCTGGTTGGATTGCCATAGCACGGCCAATACCGACACGTTGCTGCTGACCACCAGAAAGCGCAGCTGGGTAGCTGTCTGCTTTGTCACCTAGGCCGATATCATCAAGTATTTGTTTTGCTTTTTCATAGGCTTGCTGCTTCTTCCAACCACGCACTGTAATCAAACCTTCAGCAATGTTCTGCTTGGCGGTTTGGTGAGCAAATAGGGCATAGTTTTGGAAAACAAAGCCAGTCTTACGTCGCAGTGCTAATATCTCTGCTTTGGTGTGCTTTTGGGCATCGACTTTGATGTCATCAATCGAGATCGTGCCTTGGTCGGCTTGCTCAAGAAAGTTCACACAACGCAGTAGCGTCGACTTACCTGTACCACTCGAACCTATGATAACAATGATCTCACCTTGCTTGATTTCTAGGTCGATCCCTTTGAGAACTTCGGTGTCACCAAAGTGCTTGTGGATATTTTGTAATTTGATCATCGTACGTACGCCTTATTCAGTTTCACTTCGGCCCAGATTTGAATACGAGTTAGGATAACCACCACGCCCCAGTAAATCAGTGCTACTGCCAAGAAAGCCTCGAAGAAGCGGAAGCTTGAAGATGCCTCCATTTGAGCCTTAGCCATAATCTCAGCTACACCTAGCGTAAAGGCAAGTGAGGTCGATTTGATCATATCGATGAAGTAGTTCATCAAAGAAGGCAGAGCGACACGGGTCGCTTGCGGCAAGATCACTCGACGCATCGCTTGGCTCGTCGTCATGCCTACCGAAAGGCTCGCTTCCATCTGGCTGCGATCAATGCCGATAATCGCGGCGCGAATACTCTCTGCCATGTAAGCGGCAAAGTGCAGGGTTAAACCAATGACTGCAGCACTGAATGCATCTAAACCAACCATCCACGGGAACACCTGAGGTAAGCCGTAATAAAGGAGGAACAGCTGAACCAGAAGTGGGGTGCCACGGAAGAAGCTAATATAAAGCTGGCTGAGTTGGTCAAGTACTGGGATTTTGAACACACGAATGTTTGCCAGTATCACAGACAGGATCAGAGCAAAGAACAAGCCCCAAATCGCCATCTCCATGGTGGTGCCGAGATACTTCAACAGTATCGGTAGCAGCTCTAGCATGTAGTTAAAATCAAATCCCATAACCTATCTCGTATTTTTATTGGAAGCCGCGTGATATCAAGCGTTTTTATCAGTGATATAAAAGTAAAAGCCCACCGCTGTATAAAGCAGTGGGCCTTGAATGGAGAGTGAGTGATTACTTCTGAGTAATGTCCGCACCAAACCATTTCTGAGAGATACTTTCTAGCGTACCATCTGCGCGCATTGCTGCTAATGCTTCGTTTACTTCGGCTTGTAGTTTCTTACCGTTATCGTTGTCTACGAAAGGCCAAGCATTTTCAATCGTTTCGAATGGCTGACCTGCTAGCTGTAATGGTAGACCAGTCTTCTTGATAAGCTCCAGCGCAGATAAGCGATCCATAACAAATGCATCGGCACGGCCAAGAGCGACATCGTGTTCAATACCTGTGTCGTAGGTTTTTACGTTGATCTTGCCACCTTTATCGTAGCTGCGTAGCAGTTGTTCGAAGTTTGAGCCTAGGTTTACCGCAACAGTTTTGCCTGCAAGGTCTTCGATACCTTTAATGCTGTCATTATTCTTACGAACGGTAATTTGTGCGCCGTCTACTACGTATGGGTCTGCGAATAGATACTTCGCTTTACGTGCATCCGTCATTGTAATTTGGTTAGAAATGGTATCGATTCGACCCGTTTCAAGAAGACCAAACAGACCAGAGAAGTTCGCTGTCACGTACTCAACTTTGTAGTCGTTACGTTTACCGATCTCATCCCATAAATCCACTTCAAAACCTTGTAGCTGGTCTTGTTTAACAAAAGTAAATGGGAAGTAGCGACCAGACATGCCGACTTTAACTTCAGTCGCAGCTTGAACAGTAGCTGCAGAGAGTGCGATAGCCGCAATTGCAGCCTTAATCCAGTTATTCATTTGGTAACTCCTCATATTTATGGGATTGGATGTTACTGGTAAATTGCTCGATAGAATAAATAACCAGATGTTATTAACCATAACTATATCGCATTCTCGTTTTGGGGATAACTAGCAAGGATCCGGGCATAAGTGGATCGTTGTGTGAGTAAATTAGGGGCAAGATGTGCGGATCTGCCGGTTAATTACAAATTTATTGTGAATAACTTGGATCTTATTCACTGGATCTGTGATCAATTGCTGGTGATCTGACTTATCAACAGGTAAAATTAGCAGTCATTTCATATTACTTAAATAGAGTGGGGGCACCGTGTCATCTTCGCTTTGGTTGCAGTGTTTGCAACAGCTTCAAGAAGAGTTACCAGCTACAGAATTCAGTATGTGGGTTCGTCCGTTACAAGCGGAGCTCAATGACAATACTCTAACTCTATTTGCACCGAACCGTTTCGTACTCGATTGGGTTCGTGATAAGTACTTAAATAGCATTAACCGTCTGCTGCAAGAGTATTGCGGCAACGATATCCCGCATCTGCATTTTGAAGTAGGCAGCAAGCGTGTGTCGGCACCAAAGCCAGCAGCGCCGGCATCGGCTCCTGCGCCAGCTCGTACTGCTGCAGATGTAGCGGCAGAGTCGTCGGCGCCTGCACAGCTGCAAGCTCGTAAGCCTGTTCATAACACATGGCGCGATGAAGAGCCTGTTGATGTGGACATTAACCACCGTTCAAACGTCAACCCTAAGCACAAGTTCAATAATTTTGTTGAGGGTAAGTCGAACCAACTTGGCTTGGCAGCAGCACGCCAGGTGGCGGATAATCCAGGTGCGGCGTACAACCCACTATTTCTTTACGGTGGCACCGGCCTAGGTAAAACTCACTTATTGCATGCGGTAGGTAATGCTATTGTTGATGGTAAGCCGAATGCAAAAGTGGTGTACATGCACTCTGAGCGTTTTGTTCAGGATATGGTTAAAGCGCTACAAAACAACGCGATTGAAGAATTCAAACGTTACTATCGTAGTGTTGATGCATTGCTTATCGATGATATCCAATTCTTCGCTAATAAAGAGCGCTCTCAAGAAGAGTTCTTCCATACCTTTAATGCGCTGCTTGAAGGCAACCAACAGATCATCCTAACTTCTGACCGTTATCCAAAAGAGATCAACGGTGTAGAAGATCGTCTTAAATCTCGTTTCGGTTGGGGTTTGACGGTTGCGATCGAGCCACCAGAGCTTGAGACGCGTGTTGCGATCTTAATGAAGAAAGCTGAAGACCATCAAATCCACCTTGCAGATGAAGTGGCATTCTTTATTGCTAAGCGTCTGCGTTCTAACGTTCGTGAGCTCGAAGGCGCACTGAACCGTGTTATCGCGAATGCGAACTTCACTGGTCGTCCAATCACTATCGATTTCGTACGCGAAGCGCTACGTGATCTTCTGGCACTGCAAGAGAAGCTGGTTACTATCGATAATATTCAGAAGACTGTGGCGGAGTACTACAAAATCAAAGTAGCTGATCTGCTGTCTAAGCGTCGTTCTCGTTCTGTTGCTCGCCCACGTCAACTGGCGATGGCACTGGCGAAAGAGCTGACTAACCACAGCTTACCTGAGATTGGCGACGCATTTGGTGGTCGTGACCACACAACGGTATTGCACGCTTGCCGTAAGATTGCTCAGCTGCGTGAAGAGAGCCACGACATTAAAGAAGATTATTCTAACTTGATTCGTACCCTTTCTTCTTAATACACAGTATTCTTAACCTTAATAAGCAGAATCTTGGTCACGCACCTATGTTGCGTGCCATTTAGACCGTAAGAGCAAGATATGAAATTTACCATTGAACGTAGTCATCTGATTAAGCCGTTACAACAAGTGTCTGGTGCGCTAGGTGGCAGGCCAACACTTCCAATTCTAGGAAACCTACTGATTAGGGTAGAAGATAACGTGTTGTCGATGACAGCAACGGACCTAGAAGTTGAACTGATCAGCCGTGTAACGCTTGAAGGTGATTTCGAAGCGGGCAGCATCACAGTGCCTTCTCGTAAATTCCTAGATATCTGCCGTGGTTTACCAGACAGCTCAGTGATCACTGTGGTGTTGGATGGCGACCGCGTTCAAGTACGCTCTGGGCGTAGCCGCTTCTCATTGGCAACCTTGCCAGCGGCCGATTTCCCTAATATTGAAGACTGGAGCAGTGAAGTTGAAGTGTCTGTGACACAAGCTGAACTGCGTGGTCTTATCGAAAAAACTCAATTCTCAATGGCAAACCAAGACGTTCGTTACTACCTCAACGGTATGTTGTTTGAGATTGAAGGCTCGATTCTACGCAGTGTGGCGACCGATGGTCACCGTATGGCGGTATCTCAAGCGCAGCTTGGTGCTGATTTTGCTCAAAAGCAGATCATTGTTCCTCGTAAAGGTGTGCAAGAGCTAGTGAAGCTATTGGATGCACCTGAACAACCAGTAACGCTGCAAATTGGTAACTCAAACGTGCGTGCTGAAGTGAACAACTATGTCTTTACTTCGAAGCTAGTTGATGGTCGTTTCCCTGATTATCGCCGCGTAATGCCGCAAAACACCACCAAGACACTAGAAGCGGGCTGTGATGAATTGCGTTCAGCGTTCTCTCGTGCAGCGATTTTATCGAATGAAAAATTCCGTGGTGTTCGCGTGAACCTTGCAGATAGCGAGATGCGCATTACTGCTAACAACCCAGAACAAGAAGAAGCCGAAGAGATGCTAGACGTGACTTATGATGGTGACGCGCTAGAGATCGGCTTCAACGTAAGCTATGTACTTGATGTATTGAATACACTGCGTTGTGAACAGGTTCGTATCTCAATGTCAGACGCGAACGCGAGTGCCTTGATTGAAAATGCACAAGATGACAGCGCAATGTACGTTGTTATGCCAATCCGTCTATAGAGTTGGTGCCATCGTTAATGATTAATATGATGATGCTATGCCACTCTCTCGTCTAATCGTTAAGCAGTTTAGAAATATTGAAGCCTGTGACATTCAACCGTCATCAGGCTTTAACTTTCTTATAGGGCCTAACGGAAGCGGTAAAACCAGTGTCCTTGAAGCGGTATATCTGCTCGGCCACGGTCGCTCATTTAAGAGTTCCCTAACGGGACGCATCATACAAAATGAGTGTAGCGAACTGTTTGTGCACGGCCGTTTTATGACCTCGGATCAATTTGAGCTGCCAGTTGGCATTAATAAGCAGCGCGATGGCACAACAGAGGTTAAAATAAGCGGTCAAACAGGGCAAAAACTCGCTCAGTTAGCGCAAGTCTTACCTTTGCAGTTGATTCACCCGGAAGGGTTTGATTTACTGACAGATGGACCTAAGCATCGCCGCGCATTCATTGATTGGGGAGTCTTCCACAGTGAGTCGGGTTTCTATGATGCATGGGGCAGGGTAAAGCGCCTCAATAAGCAGCGAAACGCCTTATTGAAAACGGCAACGCATTATCGAGAGCTGAGCTACTGGGACCAAGAACTGGCCCGTTTAGCGGAAAGCATCAGTGAGTGGCGTGCCACCTACGTCAATCAGCTCAAAGAAGTCGCCGAAGAGATCTGCGCGACCTTCCTACCAGAGTTTGAGATAAAGATTAACTATTATCGCGGCTGGGACAAAGACACCCCATACGCTGAGATATTAGAGAAGAATTTTGAAAGGGATCAGCAGCTTGGTTACACCTTTAGTGGACCAAACAAAGCGGACCTGAAGATAAAAGTGAACGGCACTCCAGTGGAAGATGTCTTGTCACGAGGTCAATTGAAGTTGATGGTGTGTGCGTTGCGAGTAGCACAAGGGCAACACCTCACTCAAATGACAGGTAAGCAGTGCATCTATTTAATAGATGATTTCGCTTCCGAATTAGATAGCCAACGCCGCGCACGTCTTGCTGAGTGTTTAAAGGCGACCGAGGCTCAAGTTTTTGTAAGCTCTATTACCGCTGATCAGATTGCAGATATGCATGATGAAAATAGCAGGATGTTTCATGTGGAACATGGCAAAATAGAGCAAGGATAATTAGTCAGAGAGTAACTATGTCAGATAATTACGATTCATCGAGTATTAAGGTACTGAAGGGTCTGGATGCGGTTCGTAAGCGTCCTGGAATGTACATTGGCGACACGGATGATGGTACCGGTCTGCACCACATGGTCTTCGAGGTAGTAGATAACTCTATTGATGAAGCGCTTGCTGGTCACTGTAATGACATCATTGTTACTATCCATGAAGACAATTCAGTATCGGTACGCGATGACGGCCGTGGTATTCCAACTGAAATTCACCCAGAAGAGAACGTGTCTGCTGCTGAAGTAATCATGACGGTTCTTCACGCTGGTGGTAAGTTCGATGATAACTCATACAAGGTATCAGGTGGCTTGCACGGTGTAGGTGTTTCAGTAGTTAACGCACTGTCTAAGCAGGTTACTCTGACTATCCACCGCGGTGGTCAAATCCATACTCAAACGTACCACCACGGTGAGCCTCAAGCGCCACTAACTGTGATTGGTGATACGGACAAAACGGGTACAGAAATCCGCTTCTGGCCAAGTGAAGAGACATTCTCAAACGTACTTTTCCACTACGATATTCTAGCTAAACGTCTACGCGAACTGTCGTTCCTAAATTCAGGCGTTTCTATCAAGCTAATTGATGAGCGTGAAGAAGATAAATCGGATCACTTCATGTTTGAAGGTGGTATTCAGGCGTTTGTTGAGCACCTAAACACCAACAAAACACCAATCATTCAAAAAATCTTCCACTTCGATAACGAGCGTGAAGATGGCATTACTGTGGAAGTAGCAATGCAATGGAATGATGGTTACCAAGAGAACATCTACTGTTTCACGAACAACATTCCTCAACGTGATGGTGGTACTCACCTTGCTGGTTTCCGTGCTGCGCTGACGCGTACTTTGAACAGCTTCATGGATAAGGAAGGCTTCTCTAAGAAAGCGAAGACAGCAACATCGGGTGATGATGCTCGTGAAGGTCTGACTGCAGTTATTTCGGTAAAAGTGCCAGATCCTAAGTTCTCTAGCCAAACTAAAGACAAGCTGGTTTCTTCTGAAGTGAAATCTGCCGTTGAACAAGCGATGGGTGAAAAACTGTCTGAGTTCCTTATCGAGAACCCAACAGAAGCGAAAACCGTTTGTACTAAAATTATCGATGCAGCACGAGCTCGTGATGCAGCGCGTAAAGCACGTGAAATGACCCGTCGTAAAGGTGCTTTAGACCTAGCAGGCCTTCCGGGCAAGCTTGCAGACTGTCAGGAAAAAGACCCTGCACTTTCTGAACTTTACATAGTGGAGGGTGACTCGGCAGGCGGCTCCGCAAAACAAGGTCGTAACCGTAAGAACCAAGCGATTCTTCCACTAAAAGGTAAGATCCTAAACGTAGAGAAAGCACGTTTCGACAAGATGCTTTCTTCCCAAGAAGTGGCAACCCTAATCACAGCTCTTGGCTGTGGTATCGGCCGCGACGAATACAACCCAGATAAGCTGCGTTACCACAACATCATCATCATGACCGATGCCGATGTCGATGGTTCGCACATTCGTACGCTACTATTGACCTTCTTCTACCGTCAAATGCCAGAGCTTATTGAGCGTGGCTACATCTACATCGCTCAGCCACCGCTTTACAAAGTGAAGAAAGGTAAGCAAGAGCAGTACATCAAAGATGAAGATGCAATGAACCAGTACCAAGTGGCATTGGCTCTAGACAACGCAGCGCTACACGTAAACCCTGATGCACCTGCATTGGCAGGTGAAGCGCTAGAGAAGCTAGTTCAGCAATACAACTCTGGTATCAAGCTGGTGGAGCGTATGAGCCGCCGTTACCCACATGCTCTAATGCATGAAATGATCTACATGCCTCGTCTAACTGCTGAGCAGTGTCACGATGAGTCAGCAGTAGAAGCATGGGGCAAGCAGCTAGTAGAACAACTGAATGCGAAAGAGGTAGGTGCAAGCCAGTACTCTCTAGAAGTTGAGAAGCATGAAGAGTTAGGTCTAAGCCTACCTAAGATTGTGGTTCGTACTCACGGTGTGACACACGAACACGCACTAAGCGTTGATCTGTTCAACTCGAAAGAGTACGGCAAACTAGCAAGCCTATCAGAAGCGTTAGACGGTCTTATTGAAGAAGGCGCTTACATCAAACGTGGTGAGCGTACTCAAGCAGTATCAAACTTTGTTGAAGCGCTGAACTGGTTGATTAAAGAGTCTCGTCGTGGTCTAAGCCTACAACGATACAAAGGTCTAGGTGAGATGAACCCAGATCAGCTTTGGGAAACCACAATGGACCCAGAGACACGTCGCATGATGCAAGTAACGATTGAAGATGCAGTCGGTGCAGACCAGCTGTTCACGACGCTAATGGGTGACCAAGTTGAACCTCGTCGTAACTTCATCGAAGAGAATGCACTTAAAGTAGCAAACTTAGACGTTTAGTATCTTTGATACTTCGCTCTTTGGCTTAATTTCTGTGTCAGAGGTGCTCACATACATTCGTATGCTCCGCACCTATTCCTTGAACTAAAGCCAAATAGCTTCGTCTCAAAAAACTAAAATCATTTTAAAGCATCATCCTTGGGATGGTGCTTTTTTACGTTCTTAAGGTATTGAAAAATATTGAGTTGCAAAAATAATTGAAAATAATCCCTTGAAACTATTTTGCTCAATCCATATATTTATTTGTGAAGAGGATGACTGTCTTGCTCTACAAGAGAAGAAACAGAACCTTCATTACCGCTGACGAAGAATCGCTCAACAGAGGATAACTTTAGCAGCACACAACTTGAAAATTGATTCACTGTCATGTCCCAGTGTTGTCGCCAACAGAGGTGAAACCCGAGGAATGCGAATTGAATCTCTTAGCTGTTTACTTGGTCTTATACACAGGTTCGATCTAAGTAAAATTCGCAGCTAAGACTATTGCTTACTAAAAGGATAGCATTATGAGAACTGTAGATTTCACTCCACTTTACCGCAACGCAATCGGCTTCGATCGTCTATTCAACATGATGGAAGCGAACACATCGAAGAACACTTCTGGCGGTTACCCTCCATACAACATCGAGCAAAAAGACGAGAACAACTACCGTATCACTATGGCTGTTGCTGGGTTTGCTGATGACCAATTAGACCTGACTCAGAAAGAGAACATGCTAATTGTTAAAGGTGAGCGTAAACCTGAAGCAGAAAAAACCTATGTGTACCAAGGTATCGCAGAGCGTGATTTCGAGCGTAAATTCCAACTTGCAGACTACGTAAAAGTGGTAGGTGCGAGTATGGAAAATGGTCTTCTTCACATAGACCTAGAGCGCGAAATCCCAGAAGCGATGCAACCACGTAAGATTGCTATCAATGGTAATAGCCTGCTAGAAGGTTAATTGCTGCTAGCTCCTTAGAGCTAAAAATTATCGGGAAGTAAAAGTGAAAGAGCACCTTTGAGGTGCTCTTTTTGTTTGTTTCTCTAACGCCATTCCATAGTGGGAGGAACGACCGAGTAGAGAATCTCTATTTGCTTTCGCTATAAGCCTTTTTTACTTCTTCAGCAATGATCGCAATACCCTTCTGCATTGCTTCATCGTCTTGTACGTAGTTCATTCGTAGGCACTGATGAGCATGATCCCACTCGTCTTCTTGGCCGATAAAGAAATATTCACCCGGAACAATCAATACACCACGAGCTTTTAATCTGTCGTACAGTTCCATGGTGGTGATTGGCAGTTCATCAAACCATAGCCACAAGAAGATAGCGCCTTCAGGTTTATGAATACGGAAACGTGGATCATCAATTGCTTCTTGGAGCAATTCAACGGCGCGCAAAGACTTCTCTTTATAGAAAGGCTTGATCACTTCGCTGCTTATGCGCAGCAGGTCATCGTTTTCAATCATGTGGTTGGCGATAGCTGGGCCAACACTGTTTGGTGCTAAGCTGATGATGCCATTCATGTTGGTTAGCGCTTGGGTGACTTCTTCGCTCGCAATCACGATACCGCAGCGCACACCTGGTAAACCAAGCTTAGAAAGGCTCATGCACAGAATCGTGTTTTCATTCCAGAACGGCTCTACATCTTCAAAGATGATGTTTGGAAACGGTAGACCATAGGCGTTGTCGATTAGCAGTGGGATATTGTTGTCACGCGCTAGCTTATCCAACTTACGCACTTCCTCATCTGTCAGTACGTTACCGGTTGGGTTAGTTGGGCGAGACGCGCAGATAGCAGCGACTGAGTCATCTACTTTTAGTTGTTCGAAGTCGACGTGGTATTTGAACTGGCGGCTTTCTAGTAGCTCGATCTCAGGGTGGTAAGAGATAAAGATGTCGTCATCAATCCCTGCGTCACCGTAGCCGATGTATTCAGGTGCGATTGGCAGCAAGATTTTCTTGTGAGAACCGTCAGGCTGCTGGCCAGCTAGTAGATTGAACAGGTAGAAGAAGCCGCTTTGGCTGCCGTTAGTTAGGCTGATGTTCTTCTCGCTGATGTCCCAGCCATAGGTCTCTTTCAGCATAGCCGCTAAAGACTTAATAAAGCTGTCTTTGCCTTGTGGGCCATCGTAGTTGGCTAGGGCGGCGATGAGTTCTCCACTGGCGAGCATGTCGGCACTGGCTTGGTTAAAGTAATCGAGCATGGCAGGGATAGCGGCTGGGTTGCCACCACCAAGCATGATTGCGCCAGGAGTGCGCAGGCCATCATTCAAATCATCCATTAAACGAGTGATTCCAGAGTAACGATTAAACTTTTCACCAAACTTAGAGAACTGCATTACTTATTTTACCTAATTCATTGTGATTGCTTGTTATGTGTCATTAAGGCAGACCTTATGTCTGCCATCAGTTTAATCCTTGAACATACCGCAATGTTTTTGCGACGCATAGCGCCAAATGCTCTAACACGTAAAAAACTTCTATAAAGTTCGGCTAATGAGTGACTGCTTGCTTATTGCACTGGTTTTTGAGATCAAAAAGGAGAAGCCGAAGCGTCTCCATGAGTTTTGAATGTTTAAACCCGCGGGCTTATTTCGATCCGGTATACACAACCAACACCTTGTCATCTTGGTATTGACGTTCGAAGGCGTAATAGCCCTTGCTGTTGCGGATGATGTGTTTACCTTGCGCGACAGCAGGGTGACGCTGGCGGAATTGGCCGAGAGCTTGCCAGTGCTTTAACAGCTCTGCTCGCTCTCCGGTTATTTGCTCCCAAGGCATGTCTGAACGAGTGCCCTGCATTGGATCTGATCCTGTTGGGCCAAAATCACGGGCGATTTCATCTCCGTAATAGATCTGGACTGCACCCGGAGCTAACATCAATGCGTTTGCCGCTTTGGTCTGTTTGGCAAAGTCACTGCCGTGCTGGGTCCAGAATAGCGATGTATCGTGAGACGAAAGGTAACTCAACACGTTGAACTCGCTGTCACTGTTGATCTTCTCTGCATAGCGAAGATAGTCGGCATCGATATCGGATAAGCATTTAAGCGCTTTAGGGGCGATGTCGCTCTGGAATTCAAAGTTGATGATCGAATCAAATCCGTTAGCGAAGTAATCTGATTTCACCACACTGTGCGCCCAGACTTCGCCGGTTATCCAGAAAGGTAAGTCATCTAAGGCTTTGACAGGGTTGTTCTGTTTCCATTCAGCAAGAGCTTGGTTGGCGCTCTCTTTAAGCTCTGCCCAGGCTTCGAGCTCAACGTGTTTTGCGGTATCGACTCTAAAACCATCCACGCCGTATTCACGTACCCAGCCTGAAAGCCAAGTGATGAGGTGGTCACGAGGTGTTTTGAGTTCATCAGTCGCGCTGGTGGACTTGTTGCGATAGAAGCTTGGTAGCCCTGTGGTTTCTGTCGATTCTGTTTTGAAATCGGGCAGGTGCGCTAACGACATGGTCAGGTTGTTGTAACCCGGAGAGTCGTAAGCACCGATATCGCTGCGTAGCCAGGCTTTGCCCCACCATTTTTCCCACGCTTCTTTGTCGCCGTAAGAGATGTAGTTGTTGAAGTAGTGCCAGTTCTGACCTTTAGCGGGTTGCCAGTCTGTCCAGTTTTCGCCAAGTGTTTTGGTTGCTTCTTCATCATTCAGGTTGAGCTTACCAAAGTCGAACTCCTGCATATCGGCCAGGGTAGCGTAGCCAGTGTGGTTCATGACTATGTCCCAGATGACACGAATGCCTTTGCTGTGCGCCGTATCGATGAAGGTTTTTAGCTCGTCTTCGGTACCCATGTTGTCATCAAGTTTGGTCCAATCTTGATGGTAGTAACCATGGTAGCCATAGTGTTTGAAATCGCCACGGTCACCACCGCCAACCCAACCATGTATCTGCTCTAAGGGAGACGTAATCCAGATAGCATTAGCACCGAGCGATTCAATGTAGTCGAGCTTTTCAGTTAAGCCTGCTAGGTCACCGCCATGGAAGGTGCCAATTTCATCTTGTCCGTCTTGGCTACGGTCATAGCTATTGTCATTGTTAGGGTTACCATTGTAGAAGCGGTCGGTCATCACGAAGTAAACCGTGGCGTTCTCCCAACTAAAATCTGCTTTAGTTTCAGGTTCAACTTTTTCTAGTAACAAGACGCCTTGGCTACTTTCAGCGGGTTGCAAGGTGACACTGCCGTTAGTGACCGTTGTTTTTATTCCGGAAAGGGCATCTCTGACCAAGGTGCCATCATCAAAGGTTTGAGCAACATTGATGGTGGTTGGCCCGTTACTAGGGACCGGACAAGCAATACTTTGGACTTGTTGCTGTTTTGGCTTTATTTGAACCGTTAACTCATTGGTTTGCGGGTTGAGTGTAAATTGGTAGGTATTCGCACGAAAGACCTTAATAGCGAGCTCAGATTTCTCAGCGCAATCGTCTAGGCGAAGGGGTTTATTGAACTTAATGCGACTCTCTTCCGCAAGTGCATAGTTGGTGCCACAGGTATTTTTACTGTCGCTGATGGAGAAGGTATAGCTACCTTTGGCGAGTTCCTGTTCTGCGATTACAGTGCCTTTGCCTGTTGATTCGAATACAACTGTGTCGTTATCAATCGTTAGTAATAGGTTGTTGTCGCTGGTTTGGCTGCATGCGCTGAGTGCAAGCATTGAAAGTGCGAGTACTGTTTTTTTCATTGTTCCCTTCCCCTGAATAAACAGGTCAGTTATAGCAAACAATGCCCTCTACAGTCTGAGTGCTGATTCATTCAGTTAATCAATAACACCTCTACAAACAAATGCTTGGTTCACAAAAACAAAAAGGGAAGCTTTCGCTTCCCTTTGGGTATTTACCTTTCGTTGCTCGGAGCATCGCTTTGAACAGCTTGCTCACTCGTACTTATTTTTGCAGTAGAGAGATGTCAGCAATCTGTAGGAACAGGTTACGTAGGTTATTCAGTAGCGTTAGACGGTTCTTCTTAAGTGCTTCGTCATCAGCCATAACCATTACGTTATCGAAGAACGCATCAACAGGCTCACGTAGAGCTGCTAGCTTGCTTAGGGCTTCTTGGTAGTTACCTGTCGCAAATGCTGGCTCTAGTGCTTCTGTCATTACAGCAACGTTTTCAGCCAGTGCTTTCTCTGCATCTTCTTGAAGAAGGGCTAAATCGATATCTGCTGCTAGCTCACCATCGAATTTCGCAAGGATGTTACCTACACGTTTGTTCGCTGCTGCTAGTGCTTCTGCCGCTTCTAGTTCACGGAAGTGAGAAACCGCTTTAACACGCTGGTCAAAATCAGTTGGCTTAGTTGGACGGTTAGCTAGTACTGCCTGGATGATATCCACGCTGAAGCCTGCATCTTGGTACCATGCACGGAAACGACCTAGCATGAAGTCGATAACGTCAGCCTCTACGTTGTCGTTGGTTAGCTTATCGCCTAGTAGTTCTTTCGCTTTTGCGATCAGATCCGTTAGGTCTAGGTTGTAGCCGTTTTCAACGATAATACGTAGCACACCTAGTGATGCACGACGAAGAGCGAATGGGTCAGAACCTTTTGGAGCTTGGCCAATACCGAAGATACCTACGATAGTGTCTAGCTTGTCTGCCATTGCTACTGCAGAAGAAATACCAGTGCTTGGTAGGTCATCACCAGCGAAACGAGGCATGTACTGCTCGTAAAGTGCTAGTGCAACTTGCTCGTCTTCACCATCGTGAGTCGCGTAGTGCATGCCCATTACACCTTGAGTATCCGTGAATTCGAATACCATAGAGGTCATTAGGTCACATTTAGCCAGTAGGCCTGCGCGCTTAGACTTCTCAACGTCAGCATCGATTTGCTCAGCGATGTAGCCAGCAAGCTCAGTGATGCGGTCTGTCTTGTCTTTGATTGTACCAAGTTGCTTCTGGAAGATAGCTTGGTCTAGTTCTGGTAGACGGTCGATCAGAGGACGCTTACGGTCTGTGTTGAAGAAGAACTCAGCATCAGCAAGACGTGGGCGTACCACTTTCTCGTTACCTTCGATAACGTAGCGAGGCTCTTTAGACTCGATGTTTGATACGAAGATAAAGTTAGGAAGTAGCTTCTTGTTTTCATCGTAAACAGGGAAGTATTTTTGGTCACCTTTCATAGTGTAAACCAATGCTTCAGAAGGTACTTTTAGGAACTCTTCTTCAAACTTCGCTGTTAGCACTACTGGCCATTCAACCAGAGATGTTACTTCTTCAACAAGATCATCTTCTAGGTCAGCTTTACCGCCAACCGCAGCTGCTGCTTTTTGCGAATCAGCTAGGATGATTGCTTTACGCGCTTCGTAATCTGCCATTACTTTACCGCGCTCTTCTAGGATTGCTGGGTATTGCTCTGCAGAATCGATATTAAACTCTTGCTCACCCATGAAGCGGTGACCACGGATAGTGCGGCCAGATGCTACGCCTAGGATCTCACCTTCGATAAGGTCAGCGCCCATTAGCATAGTCAGTGTTTTAACCGGGCGGATGAACTGAGTCGTTTTGTTACCCCAGCGCATTGGCTTAGCGATAGGCAGGTTACCTAGTGCTTTAGCCGCTAGCTCAACAACGATTTCAGACGTTGCTTGGCCTTTTACTTCTTGTTTGAAAAGAAGCCATTCGCCTTTGTCTGTTACTAGACGGTCAGCTTGCTCAACCGTGATGCCGTTACCACGAGCCCAGCCTTGAGCTGCTTTAGTTGCGTTGCCGTCAGCATCGAATGCTACAGAAACTGCAGGGCCGCGTTTTTCAACAACTTTGTCTTCTTGGCCTTCAGCCAGTGCTGCTACTTTTAGAGCTAGACGACGAGGTGCTGCGTACCACTTCACGCCTTCGTGCGCTAGGTTTGCGCCTTTAAGCTCAGCTTCGAAGTTTGCTGCGAATGCTTCTGCTAGAGTGCGAAGTTGCGTTGGTGGTAGCTCTTCAGTACCCAGTTCAATTAGAAATTCTTTAGCCATGATTACTTCTCCTCGTCCTTCTTGCACATTGGGAAGCCAAGTGCTTCACGTGATGCGTAGTATGCTTCAGCAACTGATTTAGTTAGGTTGCGAATACGAAGGATGTAACGTTGACGCTCTGTTACAGAGATAGCTTTGCGCGCATCAAGGATGTTGAATGCGTGGCCTGCTTTTAGAATGCGCTCGTAAGCTGGAAGCGGAAGTGGCTTCTCAAGCTCAAGTAGCTCTTTACACTCTTTTTCACACTGGTCGAAGAAACCGAATAGGAAATCTACGTCTGCGTGTTCGAAGTTATACGTTGATTGCTCAACTTCGTTTTGGTGGAAGATGTCACCGTAAGTTACGTTAGAGCCGTCTGGTGCTACGTTCCATACTAGGTCGTAAACTGAGTCTACCTCCTGGATGTACATTGCTAGACGCTCGATACCGTAAGTGATCTCGCCTGTTACAGGCTTACACTCAAGGCCGCCAACCTGCTGGAAGTAAGTGAACTGAGTTACTTCCATGCCGTTTAGCCATACTTCCCAACCAAGACCCCATGCACCTAGTGTTGGGTTTTCCCAGTTATCTTCAACAAAGCGAATGTCGTGAACAAGTGGGTCAACACCAAGAACCTCTAGTGAGCCTAGGTACAACTCTTGGATATTGTCTGGCGATGGTTTTAGCGCTACTTGGAACTGGTAGTAGTGCTGCAGACGGTTAGGGTTTTCACCGTAACGGCCATCAGTAGGACGACGTGAAGGTTGTACGTAAGCTGTAGACATTGGCTCTGGGCCAAGTGCTCGTAGACATGTCATTGGGTGAGAGGTGCCTGCACCTACTTCCATATCTAGAGGTTGAACAATGGTACAACCGTTTTGAGCCCAGTAATCCTGCAGCGCGAGGATCATTCCCTGGAAGGTTTTGATATCGTATTTTTGCATAGTCAGGTTCGCGCGATTCTTTTAAATGAATGAGAAAATAACTTCTGAGTATACCGAGATATTCGTAAAGCGAGTAGGGGTAATCTTGTTTAATTAGTGGTCTAAAATGTCGTTTAATGGATTTTTTGGCCTTTAATGTTTGTTTTTCGGTGCTCGTAGATATTTTGATAAGTTTGACACTTGTTTTTGACTACGTGGGTGATTAGAATCTCGCGGTCTTTGGGGAGTAGCTTACTTATTCATATCCTATTGAATGAGTTCGTTCGTCAACATAATTGATGCAAAATCATCATGGCGTTCGAGGCAACCACCACCTTGGTGGCGCTTAGCAAGACCTTAGACAAGCATCGTGAACCGGGATGGGGCGCGAGGTTTGTCTTTGGTTAAATATAATAATCTCCATCCCAAATGAGCATGTCGTGAGCGTTTTAGTAATTTCAATTACAACTGTTGCCTTAGCCGAGATCGGTGATAAGACCCAGTTGCTATCCCTTTTATTAGCCAGTCGATATCGAAAACCGGTACCTATCATTGCGGCTATCTTCTTTGCCACTATAGCCAATCATGCTCTTGCAGCGTGGCTCGGTGTGGTTGTCGCTGATTACTTATCGCCAGAAGTTTTAAAGTGGGTGCTGGTGGTCAGTTTTATTGCAATGGCGGGCTGGATTCTGATTCCAGATAAGCTCGATGATGACGAACAGATCTCAAACCGTGGCCCTTTTATTGCAAGTTTTATGGCGTTTTTTATCGCTGAAATTGGTGATAAGACCCAGATAGCAACTTCTATCCTGGGAGCGCAATACGCCGATGCTTTAGCGTGGGTGATTCTGGGTACAACCATAGGCATGTTGCTGGCGAATGTACCTGTAGTGATCATTGGTAAGCTGTCGGCAGACAAGACGCCACTCGATCTGATTCGTAAGATTACAGCCCTATTATTTGTCGGTTTGGCTATCGCTGCTGCGTTTTACCGATGAGTGTTTTGAGTTTTATTATACTCAACCAGTGGAGTAATGTGTTGTAGGTCATACTCTTACAGCATTGTGGAGTTTATCGAGCGAATGGACATATAACTGCCATACTTGTCATGATATTTTAATCTTGTGAGTTATCAACACGAGGGCATGATTATGTTGACGCGTTATATGGGTATTACTCCACAAAGCCAAAGCTATCTATTTACCTTTGGTCTTGCACTTACACTATTAGGCATGGTGCTGACGGACATGTGGCTACCCATGGTCGCCGGCGCTATGATCATGACTGGACTTGCGGTAGAGGCTTGGATTCGAGTCGCGCATATTATTCCGATGCGTAAAGACATCCGAGCGTTGCAACAACAGCTTGATTATCTGCAAACCAAGTCTAAAGATGAATAAACAAAAAGCCGCTGGTACTCTGAATTCTGCTTGAGAACATAAGGTACTAGCGGCTTTTTTGATGTTTGATTCTCGGTGGGGCGTTACGCCTCCAGTCCCTTTTTGATCAAATACAGGTATGGCAGCGTTTCTGTCTCTTGGCCTACCAACTGGTGATCCATGAATCGACAAAAGCTCGGGATATCTCGAGTTGTCGAAGGGTCGTCAGCTTTTACCAGTAACACATCGCCATCCTGCATGTTTCTAATTGTCTTCCTAACCATCATTACTGGCTCTGGGCAACGCAGGCCTTCAGCTTCTAAAGTATGGGTTGCCAGTTCAGGTTTGAATGTCATGGTTTGTATCTCTATATCTATCTAACGTGTGAATAATACGTCTGCAGAAAAAATATGCAATAAGTGCTTGGCAAACAGAATCATTTCCTATAACTTAGTTAACAAGTTGGTAACAACTTGAGGCAAAGGCAACTAGCTAAGGAGTGGCGATGTTGACAGGATTAGATAGATTAACAATTTATTCGGTTCTCTGTTTTATTTCCTTTTGTGCGTTAGTTTTACGTTCATCGGCAGAGGCCTCATTTATGCCTATTTTTGGCATAGTAGCAACGATTATTGGTATTTGGGTTGAGATGCGCCGTTGGCAGGGTACAGCCGAAGAGCAAGAGCACTAACCTAAGTACAGCAAACAAATTCCTATACGACATTCCGACACTATCCCCAAATTTTCTTGGGCTTCCCCGCGTAATTGCGGGATTTTTTTTATCTAAAGCATGCTATAAACAAGTTAGTGAACAATGATCATTGTATTAAGCTAGGTAAGTGGCGTGGAACTAGAAGACATCTATCGTAGAGACCTTAATTTATTGGTCGCCTTAAAGGTATTGATTGAAGAGGGCAGCGTTAGCCAGGCCGCGCTTCGTCTCAACTTGAGCCAGTCGGCAACCAGTCGAGTGTTAGGGCGCTTAAGAGACCTACTCAACGATCCTCTGTTTACTCGTCAGGGCCAACACCTTATTCCAACCACAAAAGCGCTCGAGATCAGCCAGCGAATTGATCAGCCTCTAGAGTCATTCCGTCAACTACTTAGTCCTAGTGATTTCGACCCTTACTATTGCTGTGAACGCTTTCTAATTGCGACCACTGATTACGCGATGCAAACCATCTTGCCGTATGCGCTACCGAAGATTTATGAGCAAGCACCGAATATCTCTTTGGAGTTTGCCCCGCTGCAGCATGAACATTTGTTTAAGCAGCTCAGCACTGAACGCGTCGATATGGCGATCTGCCGACCAAGTGGCAGTGTTAAGCCACTTCATCAAGAGGTTCTTGGCCCAGTGGGTGTGTCATGCTTACTCTCTAAAAATCACCCTTTGGCAGACCGTTCGTTGAGCCTTGAGGATTATGTCTCTTTGCCTCATGCGATGATTGCGATCAGTGATGGTGTAAAGGCTTTACTGGACAATGCTTTAGCCAATCAACAACCGAGAAAAATGGTACTGCGTGCTTATCACCTTGAAGCGGCATTGGCGATTGTCGATAGAATGCCGTTAGTGATTACGGTACCGGCTGATTTGGCATACTTGGTTGCAGAACGCTATGACCTAGTCGTAAAGCCACTGCCATTCGAGTTTATGCCATTTGATTACTCGTTGATTTGGCACTCACGCTGCGACTCTTCTGCTTCACAGCAATGGTTGAGAAGAGTGGTCAAAGAAGAGTGTGGTGAGTTAATTCAAAAGCGGATTGCCGATGTCGGCTTGGGTTAGAGTCAATAACAGATAGTAGAAAGGGCTGATCATGATCAGCCCTTTTGTTTTATTACGTGTTGCTTTTAGAGTGCCAGCGATTACAGCTTGATAAGTACGCGACCAGTGATTTGACCGTTAGTGATGTCTTCTGCCGCTTGAATCGCGTCATCTAGAGATACTTCTTTTGTCGCGCTACCGTAGAAAGACTCAGGTAGCAATTCAGCCAGTTGTTCCCACGCTTTAATGCGTTTCTCACGAGGGCACATAACAGAATCAATACCTTGCAGGCGAACGTTACGTAGAATGAATGGCATTACCGTAGTTGGTAAGTCAAAACCACCTGCTAGACCACAGATTGCAACTGCACCGTTGTAATCAATTTGCGCCAATACTTTCGCAAGTACTTTGCTGCCTACAGTGTCGATAGCACCAGCCCACATTTGTTTCTCAAGTGGTTTCGCTGGCTCTTCTAGTTCAGCACGCTCAACAATGCGAGTTGCACCTAGTGATTTTAGTAGCTCACCATTTTCTGAAGCTCGACCTGTTACTGCTGCTACTTTGTAGCCTAGTTGGTTTAGTAGAGTGATAGACACGCTACCTACACCGCCACTTGCGCCAGTCACTAGAATTTCACCGTCTTCAGGTTTGATGCCTGCATCGACAATAGCTTGAACACAAAGCATTGCTGTGAAGCCTGCTGTACCAATCGCCATTACTTTCTTAGCGTCTAGACCTTTAGGCATAGGCACTAACCAATCACCGTTTAGGCTCGCTTTCTCAGCCATGCCACCCCAGTGACCTTCACCAACACCCCAACCAGTTAGAACCACTTCGTCGCCTGCTTTGTAACGAGGGTCATCAGATTGTGAGACCACACCTGACAGGTCGATACCAGGAACCATAGGGAAGTTGCGAACAATGCGCCCTTTACCTGTAATCGCTAAACCATCTTTGTAGTTCAAAGAAGAGTAGCTTACATCGATCTTCACGTTACCTTCTGGCAATTGAGACTCTTCAATTTGAGAAACTGATGCGATAGTTTTTTTGTCTTCTTGGTTTAGTACAAGTGCTTTAAACATGATCTGCTCCATGGGAGAAATATTAGTAAACTGAAGTGACTTTAGTTGAATCGTTGGAGAAAAAATAATGAAACATCAACATTGAATCTATGCGTTTTATGCATAGATACCGTTGGCTACTTTTCTCCGGATTCGGTTTGCTGAACGAACCTATCGTTTGTCTGATAGCTAGAAATAAAAAGTGCAGCTATATAAAGATAGCTGCACATAAGATTATCCGACAAATATTACTGTCGATGAGTGCTATGGGCGTTCAAATACCGTTGCAATACCTTGGCCTAAACCAATACACATAGTTGCTAATCCGTATTTCACGTCTTGCGCTTCCATTAGGTTGATTAGGGTTGTAGAGATACGAGAACCTGAACAGCCTAATGGGTGGCCTAGAGCAATGGCACCGCCATTAAGGTTCACTTTTTCGTCAACCACATCCAGTAGACCTAGGTCTTTAGCACAAGGTAGAGATTGCGCCGCGAACGCTTCGTTTAGTTCAATCACACCCATGTCTTCAATGGTTAAACCTGCGCGCTTTAACGCTTTTTGAGTTGCAGGTACTGGGCCGTAACCCATGATTGAAGGATCGCAGCCTGCGATAGCCATAGACTTAACGCGAGCACGAATCTTAAGGCCTAGTGCGTTAGCCTTTTCTTCACTCATGATAAGCATTGCCGATGCACCATCAGATAGAGCTGATGAAGTACCTGCTGTTACTGTACCGTTAGCTGGGTCGAACACTGGGCGCAGTTGAGACAGGCCTTCAATCGTCGTTTCTGGACGAATAACTTCATCGTGATCCAGTGTAAACAGCGACCCGTCAGCAGCGTGACCTTCTGTTGGTAGAATTTCGTTTTTGAAACGACCCTCAACCGTTGCCGCATGTGCACGGGCGTGTGAACGTGCGGCGAATGCATCTTGGTCTTCACGGCTAATACCGTGCAGTTTGCCAAGCATTTCAGCGGTTAGGCCCATCATGCCAGCAGCTTTTGCTACGTTCTTTGACATGCCAGGGTGGAAATCAACACCGTGTGTCATTGGCACGTGACCCATGTGTTCCACACCACCGATTAGGCAGATTTCCGCATCACCAACCATGATTGAGCGAGTCGCATCATGCAGAGCTTGCATAGATGAACCACATAAACGGTTAACAGTGACAGCACCAATCTCAATTGGCAAACCAGCCAGTAGAGCTGCGTTACGTGCAACGTTGAAGCCTTGCTCTAGTGTTTGTTGTACACAGCCCCAGTAGATATCTTCTATCTCTGAAGGGTTAACTTCTGGGTTACGCTCTAAAATGCCTTTCATTAAATGTGCAGACAGATCTTCAGCACGAGTGTGACGGAAAGCTCCACCTTTGGAACGTCCCATTGGGGTGCGAAGGCAATCAACAACAACTACATTATTCATTTTGCTATTCCTTTTCCAAATGTGGGTTACAGAGAACTTGCTTGTTGAGCGTCGTAAAAGCTTTCGCCTTTCTCTGCCATATCAAGCAATAGTTGAGGAACTTGGTACATTGCACCTAAGTCTTGGTAGCCCTTCGCCATTTCTACGAAGTTACCAATACCCACACTGTCTAAGTAGCGGAATACGCCGCCTCGGAATGGAGGGAAGCCTAAACCGTAAACCAGTGCCATATCCGCTTCTTGCGGTGTCGCGATTATGCCTTCTTCTAAACAAAGAACGACTTCGTTGATCATTGGAATCATCACACGTTGGATAATTGTTTGGTCATCAAAATCTTGTGGTGCTTGGCATACATCAGCCAAGATAGGAAGAATGTCTTCAGAGAAGGTCTTCTTCGGACGACCACGTTTGTCTACGCTGTATGTGTAGAAACCGCTACCGTTTTTCTGACCGTATTTTTCAGCAACGTAAAGTGCATCAATCGCATCACGACCTTCTTTGCCCATACGCTCTGGGAAACCTTGCGCCATTACAGCTTGTGCATGGTGTGCTGTGTCTAGACCTACAACGTCTAGTAGGTAAGCCGGACCCATTGGCCAACCGAACTTGCGTTCCATGACTTTATCGATCTTAGTGAAATCAGCACCGTCGCGTAGCAACATGCTGAAACCGCCAAAGTAAGGGAAAAGTACACGGTTAACGAAGAAGCCTGGACAATCATTTACCACTATAGGGGATTTGCCCATCTTCGCCGCGTAAGCCACAACGCGATTAATCGTCTCTTCTGAAGTGTGCTCGCCACGGATGATCTCAACTAAAGGCATGCGATGCACTGGGTTAAAGAAGTGCATACCACAGAAGTTTTCGGGACGTTTCAGAGATTTCGCTAGCAGATTGATAGGAATCGTAGAAGTGTTTGACGTCAGTACAGTGTCTTCACTAACTAGGCCTTCCACTTCGCTCAGTACCGCTGCTTTTACTTTTGGATTCTCGACCACGGCTTCTACGACAACGTCTGATTGCTCAACACCAGCGTAATGCAGGCTTGGAGTAATCGAAGACAGGATACCGGCCATCTTGAAGCCATCTAGGCGACCGCGAGATAGACGCTTATTCAATAGCTTAGACGCTTCATTCATACCAAGGTCAAGCGATGCTTGTGCGATATCTTTCATCATCACTGGCACGCCTTTCAGTGCAGATTGGTAAGCAATGCCGCCACCCATGATGCCTGCACCTAGTACAGCAGCACGTTGAGTGTCTTTGGTTGCTGACTTACCCGCTTTTTTAGCAAGACCTTTGATGTATTGGTCATTTAGGAATAGACCAACCAGTGCTTTGGCTTCTTCAGATTTTGCCAGCTTGATGAAGTGTTTACGTTCGATATCTAGTGCTGCATCACGATCGCTGCGTGCTGCTTCTTCAATAGCAATGACTGAAGTAATTGGAGCTGGGTAGTGAGGGCCAGCTTTTTGAGCAACAAGGCCCTTCGCCATGGTAAAGCTCATCATCGCTTCGAGTTTGCTTAGCGATAATGCTGATGTTTTCTGTTTACGGCGTAATTGCCAGTCTAGTTTTTCATTGGCAGCCAGAGAAACGGTGTTGATTGCCGACTCTAGCAGTTGGTCTGTTTCTACAATCGCGTCTAACAAGCCAATTTTTAGTGCCTCATCAGCTCGGCATGCTTTGCCTTGAGTGATGACTTCCATTGCACTGTCAGCACCGATAACGCGAGGCAGGCGCACACAACCACCAAAGCCAGGCATGATGCCAAGTTTGGTTTCAGGTAAGCCAATGCTGGTGGTCTTGTCACCGATACGGAAGTCAGTTGCCAATACACATTCACAACCGCCGCCTAGGGCATGGCCGCGCATCATTGAAAGAGTTGGAACAGGAAGGTCTTCTAGCTTGCTGAAGATGGAGTTTGCAAATCTTAACCATTCATCAAGTTCTGCTTCTGGCTTAGCAAATAGGCCAAGAAATTCAGTGATGTCTGCGCCTACAATGAATGCGTCTTTGTTTGAAGTTAAGATTAAACCACGTAGTCCTGCGTGAGCTTTAAGAGCGTCTAACGCTTTGTCTAGTGATTCTAAAGTAGCAAGGTCGAGTTTGTTTACAGAGGCTGGAGCACAGAAGCTTAATTCTGCAATGCCATCTTGTAATTCCTTTACCTGTAGGGTGTTAGCTTGGTAAATCATTGTCTATCTCCATGACATACAATCCACGATTGTTTGAGAGAATCTTGTTGTCTTTCTATTATTGTAGAATACCTGGTAAGACCAGTTATTCTAGTCTGTACCTCTGCAAGATGAATTTCAATACATTTTTTAAACAATTGTTTAACATTGTGCGATAGCACAGATCCTCTAACTCTTATTATTCACGCGTGATACACTTCGCAGCTCTTATTAATTAAGTTAACGATATGAATGAACAGCCTTATTTAATACCGTCAGCTCCGGCTCTGTTTGAAGAAGAGATTAAGAAGAGCATCTTTATTACTCACCTTGCGCATACTCCAAGTGTAGAAGCCGCGAAGCAGTTCGTAGAGCAGGTAAAAAAAGAGCACGCTTCAGCGAGGCATAATTGTTGGGGCTTTGTTGCTGGTCGACCTGAAGATTCAATGCTTTGGGGCTTCAGTGATGATGGAGAACCATCGGGCACGGCAGGTAAACCTATCTTGGCACAATTGTCTGGATCGGGTGTGGGTGAATTAACGGCTGTCGTTACGCGTTACTCTGGTGGAATTAAGCTTGGAACCGGTGGTTTGGTCAAAGCTTATGGTGGTGGAGTACAACAAGCTCTCAAGCTGCTTCAAACTATCGAGAAAAAAATAACCACAAAATTACGGCTAGAGTTAGACTATGGTTTTGTGCCAATCGCACAATCCATCATGGCTCAGCATCAGGCTGTTGAGGTCCAAGCGGATTATGGTGTGCAAGTTGAGCTTATTATTGAGATAGAGCTCCTTCAGGTAGATGCGTTTACCCAAACCATGATCAATAAAAGCGGTGCCAAGGCACTGGTAACGAAAGTAAAAGACAACTAGGAAGTGTGAAGCATTTCGCTTCGTTCAATAGCTCATGCAATTTCGCTCAATTATTCGAATCGTCGGATTATTATTAGCACTTTTTAGTGTATCAATGCTCGCACCTGCGTTAGTCGCCCTGATCTATCGAGATGGTGCGGGTGTGCCATTTGTGACGACTTTCTTTGTTCTGTTCTTTTGTGGTGCGACGTGTTGGTTTCCAAACCGACGTTATAAGCATGAGTTAAAAGCGCGCGATGGCTTTTTGATCGTAGTTCTTTTTTGGACGGTAATCGGTAGTGCCGGTGCGTTACCGTTTTTGATCGCTGATAATCCTAACATTTCAGTAACCGATGCCTTCTTCGAATCCTTTTCTGCACTGACCACTACCGGTGCGACGGTGATCGTTGGCCTTGATGACCTACCTAAAGCGATCTTGTTTTATCGCCAGTTTCTGCAATGGTTCGGTGGTATGGGTATCATCGTATTGGCGGTAGCCATTCTTCCTGTTCTGGGCATCGGTGGCATGCAGCTATACCGAGCTGAGATACCAGGGCCCGTAAAAGACAGTAAAATGACCCCGCGTATCGCTGAAACAGCAAAAGCACTATGGTACATCTATCTCAGCCTAACAATTGCCTGTGCGGTGGCGTTTTGGCTCGCCGGCATGAGCTTCTTTGATGCAATCAGTCATAGCTTCTCTACTATTGCTATTGGTGGCTTCTCTACTCACGATGCAAGCATGGGTTATTTCAACAGTCCGGCTATCAACATAATTACCGTGGTCTTCCTTCTTATATCTGCGTGTAATTACTCTCTTCACTTTGCAGCATTTGCTTCAGGTGGTGTGCATCCTAAGTACTATTGGAAAGATCCTGAGTTCCGTGCCTTTATCTTTATTCAGGCAGTACTATTCTTGGTTTGTTTCTTATTACTGCTCAATCATCACTCTTACGACTCATACTACGATGCTTTCGACCAGGCCTTGTTCCAAACCGTATCTATATCTACGACCGCTGGTTTTACAACAACAGGTTTCTCTGAGTGGCCTCTTTTCTTACCCGTACTGCTTTTGTTTTCTTCTTTTATAGGGGGATGTGCAGGTTCTACGGGGGGTGGTATGAAAGTGATTCGAATCTTGCTACTTACTCTGCAAGGTGCTCGTGAAATGAAGCGTCTTGTTCACCCACGTGCTGTGTATACCATCAAGGTTGGCGGCTCTGCACTACCACAACGTGTAGTAGATGCGGTTTGGGGCTTCTTTTCTGCATATGCATTAGTATTTGTGGTTTGTATGCTAGCTCTTATTGCAACTGGTATGGACGAGTTGAGTGCTTTCTCTGCCGTAGCGGCAACGTTAAATAACCTTGGCCCTGGCCTTGGTGAAGTCGCGGTGCACTTTGGCTATGTGAACGATAAAGCAAAATGGATACTTATCGTATCTATGCTGTTTGGCCGATTAGAAATCTTCACTTTATTAATCTTATTGACCCCTACGTTTTGGCGTAGCTAAGGACAACATTGTGGCAAAAGCTCTATTTTTATATTCAAGCCGTGAAGGGCAGACCAAGAAAATCTTGAACTATATAAAAGAAGAAATGAGTGAGTTCGAGTGTGAGCTTCAAGATCTGCACACTATTGGCAAGGTGGACTTGGCTCAGTACGACAGAGTGTTGATTGGCGCATCGATTCGTTATGGCCATCTTAATAAGAAGCTATATCAGTTTATTGATGCCAACCTTACTCAGTTGCAATCAAGCAAAGTTGCCTTCTTTTGCGTGAACTTAACGGCGCGTAAAGAAGACCAAGGCAAAGATACACCAGAAGGCAGTGCTTACATTAAGAAGTTTCTTATCAAGTCTCCATGGCAGCCGACCTTAATCGGTGTCTTTGCAGGTGCCCTCTATTACCCACGCTATAACTGGTTTGATAGAATCATGATCCGCTTTATTATGAATATGACAGGCGGTGAAACCGATACAACGAAGGAAGTTGAGTACACAAACTGGAAAAAAGTCTCTTTGTTCACTGAAAAACTGAAGAATATGTAAGAGAAAAGCCTACTTTTGAGGCGTTTTGACTTCTTTTTAATCGAACGAATAAAAAAACGAAAAAAACTTAAAAAAGGGCTTGCCAGTGTGATCGAA
>NZ_JBQKUM010000011.1:0-75795 GCF_054968605.1 Pseudoalteromonas sp. G5_S1_14_S5
TGAATACTGATTACACTCCCCATTTGTTTTAGCAAAAAGCTTACGAATGGTGACTGTGAATTGACTGTGCTCTTATTGGTTTTCACTTTAAAAAGTAAAATCAAACAGCTCAAGGCTGTACCAATTCGAATTGGTCACTCAGTTCATTGAAATCAATGTGATTCCTAAGAATCAATTTGATACTCATCAACGAGTGCCCACACATATTGATAGGTTTAAATTGTTAAAGAGCTTTGCTTATCGAAACTTTCTTTTTACAAAGAAACCCTTGAAAGCGGACGTGAATTCTAGCGATTTAATCTTAAGTGTCAAACACTTTTTAAAAATTAATTTCTTCGAACTTTCCGTCTTACTGACTACTGCTGAAGCCTTGTGGCGTCTGCCGTGTCAGTGAGCCGGCATTATAGAGATCATCGAAAACATGGCAACCCCTTTTTTGATAAAAATTTAAAAAACTTGTTTAAGTGTTTACTTTTACGTCAAAAGGCTCTTTCATCGCTCAAATCTCATACAATAATAGGTATATTCCTCAAAACTTTGTGATTAAATCTCTCGAAAAGGATTCTATATCTAACTCTATACCCCATTTTTTACTCAACTCTACGATGTTATCTAGAGAGTGTTTCACCGTCGTTATGGTCAATGTGTTGTTATCTAGGTCGTATACTTGTTTTTGTGTGGTGTAATAGAAGTACAGAATGACCAACGCATCTTGGTCACCTTGCTCAGCCTTCGGTTGAATTCGTTTTAGCTTTCTATAGATTTGATTGTGGATTTGTTTAAGGTTCCACACGTACACCGCTTCCTTGAAGTATTCATGTCCCTTTACCCGACTCGCAATAAAAGTATTTAGCGCTACAGACAAGATCACTCCAAGCGCGTTTAAATGGAAATTGCCCGTTGATTCACCAGCAATTGAATTTGTTGTGCCAAATAAGTCAATCAGTATGGTGCCGAATACGATAGCAAACACTGCAAGTGATCCAACTAAACCAACCAACAACAGGTTCATCTTCTTTCTATATTCTTCTTTATCTATTTTCTGTAACTTCATCGACTACTTCCTTCTGCAAGCCAACTAATAATTTGCGCATACTATTTATGTAAACAATCGGTCGCTTCAACCTTTACCATCTTGTAATGTGGTCATTCTCTATTTAATACGTTGAGTTCTTGAAGTTAGCGCTATAAGCAACTCTATTTGACTTCATTAATAGAAAAGAGTTACATACCGCCACAATTTTGGTTATTCATCAATTCATGTTGCTAAAGCTCGTTTCGCTTTATCACATACTGACAAGGTACATTCTATGCGTTCATTTGTATTACGCGCTCGCGCAGCCCCTACGGAGAGTAAACTTATCTTAGAAGGCGTTGGACAAGATGCTCATACTGAGATTCTGGCTCATACTTTGATGAACACGATCTTCGTTGCCCAGTCTCACCGCGAGAATGTCACCGTACACCTTGTATTAGAAAGTACTAAAGACTTTTCACGTACAATTACATTCGATTCTAATGAGATCACTAATATTGGTGGTTTCCATGAGTCGGCGTTGTTGTCAGCGGTAGTAAGAGCGGTTGACGCTTCTCAAGGTATGACTAAAGAACAGACGCGTCAGGTTGAACCGGGCATCACTGTTCGCACTATGAGTTTTGAAAAGCTGGTTAAAGAACTGGCTGAAGACCACCAGCTGTACATGATGGATAAAAAAGGTGACTTTATCCGTGATGCAGAGGTTGCTGAAAACCCATGTTTCCTTTTGACTGATCACATCCCTATGCCAAAGAAAAGCTACAACAGCTTAAAGCGCCTAGGAACAGAGAAAATCAGCTTAGGCCCAAACATGCTATTCGCTTCTCAGTGTGTTGTGTTAATCAACAACGAATTGGATATCCGCGGTTTCTAAACTCAATAAGACGAAATCCAATTAACAAAGCCCGGTTGTTTGCCGGGCTTTTAGTTTTTCCGATGTATATAACACCTTCATTTAATGTGTCGCAAGCTCGCCCCTCACATGAGATCTCGCATCAACGTCTCGTATTGCTCCGATGCTAAGACGACTAGATGATTGAGTTCTTTCGCATCGTCTTCAGCTAACACAATTGTAATAAAATGCACGGCATAACCTACACCGCAAAGAATCGACTGTTTTGACAAGCAAAGACCGAATCGGACAGCAAAGAGAGCATCGCTTGGGTATTCTAATGTATCGTTTTCAATTCCCCGGTATTACTAACAATTACGGGGATGCAATTAATCGACACCACTGCAATGTGTTAACAACTAATGCTTTCGCGACATAAGGCACCTCATCTGCACTGCCTAACTCTGTTTGATATTGCGCTGTTGCTTTCCTTTAAAAACCCAAAAGAGCTCAACAATGTGAGCTCTTTTTATTGGCTATATTTTTGTATCAATGGTGTTATCTAAGATTAACCAAAGGTGAAAGTGTATAGGTAACCTGCACCAATCGCCATACTGAGAATTACGAATAGGAAGGCCGCAATCATCTGATTTTTGAAGATAGACTTAAGCAGAATAACTTCTGTCAAGCTTGCGCCGGCACTACCAATGATTAATGCCATTACTGAACCTAAAACCATACCTTTTTGTACTAATGCAGCACTTAGTGGAATCACAGCTTCAGCACGAATGTACAGTGGAATACCAATTACAGCTGCGATTGGAATCGCGTACCACTTACCTTCACCTGCATATTCAGCAATTAAGTCAGTTGGAATGAAGCCATAGATGAATGAACCAATTGCGATACCCATCATCAAGTAAGGGAATACTTGTTTTAAGTCTTTCCAAGTTGAGAACCAGATTCTTACCCAGCGGCTAGGTTCTTTCTTCTCAACCACTGTCGCTGTACCCTCAGCCGAGCAGCATGATACTTCTACTTTCGGTTCTTCTTTCTTCGTTCCACAGCATGCGCTCTCTTTTACCATTACTGGTGCAGGTTCACCACATGCACTTGTACCACATGAAGATTTCGCTTTTGCTGGTTCTGCTTTCTTAGGAACAGAGTCACCACAACTACTACCGCAGCTTGAAGATGAACCTGTTGATTCATACGCTTCTGCTTTTACGTAACGCTCAAAGCCTAGTTTTTCCAGTGTGTAACCTGCTACTACGGATACCGTCATTGCGACTAAGAAGTAGAACGTTGCCACTTGCCAGCCAAAGGTAATCACGAACAAACCAATGATCACTGGGTTCAATAGTGGACTACCAAATAGGAACACCATCATTGGACCAAAACCCGCTCGTGCACGCAGCAAACCTTTTAGGAAAGGAATCGTCGAACATGAACAGAAAGGCGTAATCGCACCGAGTAGTGCAGCAATCACATAGCCCTTACCGTTACGTGAGCTCAAGATAGATTGAATCTTCTAGGGCGCAAGGAACTCTTAAAGAATCCCAACGATGTAACTGATCGCCAAGAAAAGGATGATGAGTTCTGCTGCTAAGAAAACGAACATATCCAGTGCGTCTTTTAGCATTGTTAACATTTCATTGCTCATGATTAACTCCAAATAGGATTGAAGGTCGAACTCTATGAGGAAAGTGCCGGACCTTTAATTTCGAACATTCTCGAATTATAGAAATAAAAAGTTGTAGATCAAGTATTATTTCGATAGAAATCGAATTAAAATCACAATCGAGCATACTTTCAATAACTTACGTATTCACTGTTTTTAGATTTGAATTTGACCTTTATTTCGATTATTATCGAAATTAAATATTGAGGAGTTAATATGAACTTAGAAGTCGTAGCAAAAGCACTTAAAGAGCTAGGCCACCCAATTCGCCTTAGTATCTATAAGAGTGTTGTAAAAGCTGGCTACCAAGGCATTGCGGTTGGCGGCCTACAAGAAGAACTCGGTATCCCCGGTTCTACTTTGTCTCACCACATATCAAGCCTTGCATCAGCAGGCCTCATCAGCCAAAGACGTGAAGGCAGGACTCTCTTTTGTGTTGCAGAGTATGAATGTCTAGAAGGGGTTATTGGTTTCTTACAAGACGAGTGTTGCGTAAATGAAAAATGCAAATAGCACATCTTTAAACCTTGAGCTGGTGTGGGCTGAGTATCAGTAGACATTAAAAGCATTCCTCCACTCTAAAGTCAGTAATACCGTCGATGTTGAAGATTTGCTGCAAGAGATCTTAATTAAGACTTTTCAGAACCTGCACAAAGTTCAAGATTCAAGATTCAAGATTCAAGATTCAAGATTCAAGCAGTGTTAAGTCGTGGCTATTTCAATTAGCCAATAACACAATTATCGACTTCTACCGGAAACATGCTCGCCAACAACGTGATAGCAAAATTGATGCGGACGATTTGTGATTTGCAGATTTAGACCGCAACGAAGAGTTCAAACAGAAGTTGTCTTTATGCATTGACCCCTTCATCCAAGCGTTGCCTGAGCAGAGTGCCTCGCTATTGCTTGCCGTTGATATCAAGGGTCAGAGCCAGAAAGCGCCAGCAGAAGAACAAAACGTCAGTTATTCGATCATTAAATCTCGCGTTCAGAAAAGCCGTGGCGATCTTAAGAATCTATTTGAACAGTGCTACAACTTGCCGCTAGACAAACAAGGTAATGCGATTGATTGCGAGCTCCAACCGGTATCCGGTTGTGGCAACTGCTAAGCGTTAAATGACTATTTTCATAGAACAAAGCCAGCTATTGATGCTGGCTTTGTTGTTTTCTATTGCTTGTAATATAGGCTTAGACGCAAGTTCGCTAAGCCGCTTCCGCTTTGACAACCGGTTGGTAGCGCCCAGGTTTATGATTCATCGCGAGAATCAGGTTGGTGACTACTGCACCCAATACAGACAAGAGTATTAGTGGTGCATCAACGATAAACAGTGAAAGCACCACAATGGTACAGTCCAATGCCATCTGAACCTTGCCTGCTCGAATCCCAAAACGTTCTTGTAAGAACAACGCCAGAATATTAAAACCACCCAAGCTCATCTTGTGACGGAAAATCACCAACATACCAGTGCCAATTAATCCGCCGCCAAGTAATGCTGCATACAGTGCATGAATCTCGGCGATCTGAATCACGTGATATAAGTGATCCACTGCGAACGAAACTATCGAAACTGCAATAAAAGTATTGATTGTGAAACGCCACCCCATACGAGCGACGGATAAAATATAGAAAGGTAAGTTTAATGCGAAGAACACTTGGCCAAAGCTTAAGTCTGTTACTTTGGTGATGAAGATTGCTAGACCAGCGGTGCCTCCGGTTAGCAAGCCGACTTGATTGAAAAAAATAACGCCAAGTGAAACCAGTGCGCTACCTAAGATCAGTGCCAGCAAGTTTTCGCGAAAGTTATGATCTTTATCCATGTGAATGACTCTCCCTGAATCTTTTAACATCGCGTTTCAGTCATGTTGAAACGATTTACGCCCAAATTTACGATGTTTAACAGATAAGTCGAGCGAGCGGACAATCTTATACGGTAATTAGTTTGTATATTAGTTTTTACATTTTTGTGAAATATCTCGTTAAAGCATATAGTTATAGACACGATACTAAGTATCCATATTGAATTTCTGGCTTCTCCCTTGGAATCGGTGAGTACCGAGTTTTCCCATTTTCTAGTCACATTTCGTTCTCAGAGCAACAATGTATAAATATATGCATGAAACGCATAGAGTAAATCACAAATAGTCACTTGATACATACCCTACCCATCATTATGATGCGCGACTTCTTACAACATCGAGCGCACGTAAACACCTTATGTTTTCACAATCTCTTTTTGCTCAACTTGCCAGAATGACGTTATTCCTCGTCATTAGTTTGGTTATTGTGCATCACAGTCAGCCACTGATTGATCTTTTGGCTCAGCACGCCGTGAGTAGTGGATGCCACCAGCAATCAGGACACGAGCATCACCATCATATGACTGAACATAACATATCTGCGCAAGAACACTCACATCACCACCATTAATTTAAGAGTATTAGAATGAGCATTTTCCGTTTTCCTTTACTGGTATGGCTTGGGATCGGCACACTTATTATCAGTCTAGGGATCAGACAATCGTTCGGCATTTTCATGATGCCAATTTCAGAGCATTTCGGCACCGGTCGTGAGTTTTTCAGCTTCGCTATTGCTCTACAAAACCTATTGTTCGGTGTGTTCCAACCTTTTGTTGGCATGGCTGCAGACAAATGGGGAGCAAGGCGCATCATTTTTGCTGGCGCATGTGCTTACGGTTTGGGTTTACTTCTTACCTCAATTTCTACCGAATCGAGCATGCTTTACGTTTCGCTAGGCGCACTGGTTGGCCTTGGACTAAGTGCAACAAGCTATGTGATCGTATTAGGTGCAGTAGCGAAAGTAGTACCGGCAGAACATGCCGCTAAAGCATTTGGTTTAACTACGGCTGCAGGTTCATTTGGTATGTTTGCTGTGATTCCAGGCGCGCAATACATGTTGAACGAATTTGATTGGCAGAGTGCGATGCAAGTGTTTGCTGTGCTGTGCTGCGTGATGATCTCATTTGCTCTTTTCATGCGAGCGCCAAAAGCCGCAACGAGTAAACAAACGCGAGTGGAAGACAATCAAACATTGAAAGAAGCGCTGTCAGAAGCCTTTTCTCACAAAGGTTACTGGTTAATTCATGCAGGCTTCTTCGTGTGTGGCTTCCACGTGATGTTTATTGCAACGCATTTACCAAGTTATCTAGCTGACAAAAACTTACCAGCGAGCAGCGCAGCAATGGCACTGGCTTACGTCGGTATCTTCAACATCTTCGGTTCTTATTTCTGGGGGGTGATGGGCGACAAGTGCAGCAAGCGTCATGTGATGTCCGCACTTTACTTAGTTCGAACTGTGGTTATCGGTGCGTTTGTGACTCTGCCAGTAACAGAATCGACCGCAGCGATCTTCGGTGCTGCAATTGGCTTCTGTTGGCTTGGTACGGTTCCACTGACTTCAGGTTTAGTTCGTCAGATCTTTGGAGCTCGTTACCTATCGACTCTGTACGGTTTGGTGTTCTTCACTCACCAAGTAGGTAGCTTCTTAGGTGCTTGGGTTGGCGGTCGTATTTACGATTATTACGGATCTTACGAACCAATCTGGTGGTCGACGGTGGTATTGGCATTTGCCGCAGCGCTTATCCATTTACCAATCAATGACAAACCAATTGAGCGTCTGAAATTGGCAATGGCTTAACTTTTAATACTGACTCCACCAATCAGTAACAGCGATAAGCAATCCAATGAGAGAGTGGTTATTGAATGGACTAGTTCCTGAGATATCCGCTCTCTTTTTTATTGGACGCAAAAACTGCATATGTAACTAACGAAACTTGCATAAACCTCACTGAACATTAAGACTATTTCTACCGTTTTAATTTATAGTATCCATTCGCTCCTTTAAAACTTACTCGTAGGCCTATGGAATACCTAAATCAAACTGCCCTTATCGCAATGGCACTCATTTTTGTTGGTTCGTTTGTACAGACCGCTATCGGCTTTGGCTTGGCTGTTGTCGCCGCCCCATTGCTATTTTTGGTCCGCCAGACTATGTCCCTGCGCCTATCTGCCTCATTGCCCTATTTATCTCAATATTTAATGCGTTAAAACACCGCGCAAACATCTCTATTGGCGGACTCAAAGTCGCACTGCTAGGCCGAATCCCTGGCTCATTGGCAGGAGGAGCTTTGTTGGTAATGGTGTCAACGAGCGTATTGTCACTGTGGCTAGGTTTACTGGTAGTGTTTGCTGTGATTGTAAGCCTACTACCATTTAGGTTGGAGCCAACCCCCGCTAAGATGGGGGTTGCAGGATTTTTCTCAGGGTTCTTTGGGACAAGTTCGGGTATTGGGGGACCGCCGATGGCGTTACTGCTTCAACACCAAGATGCTAACCAGCTTCGTGGCAACCTTTCTGCTTTCTTTGTGTTTAGCTCAATCATCTCATTAGTCGTGCAGATCCCGATAGGCTTCTTTACGCTCCACCATTTGATCATCACAATACCTTTGTTGCCCGCTGCTTGGTTAGGCTACAAAGTGGCTATGATGACCACTCAAACGATTTCGAAAGAGAAGATACGCATCGCTTCTTTACTGCTATGTTCTATCAGTGGCTTGACGGCTATTTGGCAAGGCTTAGCTGGCTAACTTCAAGCGGCATCCTAAATAAACACCACCAGCACCGAACTATTGAGAAGGCGCTCTATGACATACGATGAATTCAATGCATTTTGCGAGTCACAAGCTGCTACTAGCTATGTCATGCAATGGAACAATTCCCACGTTTGGAAAGTGGGTGGTAAAGTTTTTGCGATTGGAGGTTGGGGACCGAACGACGAGCCTACATTTATCTTTAAGGCATCTGATCAGAATTTCGATTTTCTCAAAGAAGAGCCTGGGTATAAACCCGCCCCCTACTTTGCTTCGCGTGGAATGAGGTGGATTCAGCTGTTTGAGAGCACACCAGAAAGGGATGACGAGTTAAGATACTACCTCACGGAGTCTCACCGAATCGTCTCTTTGGGACTAACCAAAAAGAAACAAGCAGAACTCGGGCTCAATCAATAGCCAGAGATTCCGCTTGTTAAGCGAAAGCCAAATTGCTTTTGGGGAACTAACTTGTTTTCAAGAAATTATTTGCTTTTAAAAACTTAGTTGCTTTAAACAAAGAAGCTCTTCTTGAATGGTTAAGCTGTTCTGAGGAACTTAGGCAACAAAGGTTCTATTTTTTGCGTTGGCACCAGTGGTACTAATAGGTAAGTTAAGCCCGCAAAAGCGATAGATGCCGCTAAGTCTTCAGGACGATGCATACCAAGCCAAACGCGGCTATACGCTACACCACCAGCCCAAGCTAGCATGCCGCCTACAAGGTAAAAACGCTTCGCTTCTAAGAACAACCCTCCAAAGAATGCTAAGCAAACACCCACGAAAATCATGTGTCCAGACGGGAATGAATAGTCTGTTTCGCCAAGCCAATGACGTGTTCGCCATTCGCTGACCTTATCTTCTACTGACTTAATTGCCACGTTCTTTTCTTCTAGTGGCAGTTCATAAAACAACTCCGGCATATCAACCACTTCTTGGATAACTAAGTACTCAGTATATGGACGTGGACTCTCCGTTGATGATTTAAGAAATGTCTTCGCAGCAAAACTTAACACCAATAAAACACCGAGCTGCAAACAAAGGCTCACTAACTTTGCTTTTGAGAACTTTAATGTCAGCACCAATAAAGAGAGAACCGCGAGTGTGATTAGGAACCCTTGATTACCCGCTGAATAAGTCACGAATGTCATCACAGCACCATAAAAAGGCAATACGGCACTCCCAAGGTCGAAATGAGATCCAAAGATCAAAAAGGGAGCGAGAGAATACAAGCTTAAAACGAGAAGCAATAAGCCTTTGGATTTGTAAGAGAACAGAGATGTCATGGCTAAGATCTTTTGGATAAAGTGGTCGGATGCTATCGCAGCTTAGCACCGCCAATATCAATTTTTTGTAAAAACGCTTAGTAAGACGTCGTAGCGCAATAAACTTCGTTTATTCGAGTCGCTTTATTATTGGTTACGTGAAACACCGCACCGCAACCCATCAGCAGCAACACCCTTATTTCACATTCCAATAGCAAATGACGGGAACCAAGCTAGCCCGTAATAAAGCACCCTGCCTGCGTTCTGCTGATAAAGTGAACACTTACCGATTTAAAAGCGATGAATCTAAAAAACTTTGCTGTGAGTCCTTTAAATCCAGTATTGAAAGGATTAACATCTGGTCTGCTTTCATAGCAAAACAAATTATTAATTTTTATTCTCAGGGCGGGGCGAAATTCCCCACCGGCGGTATGTCCTTAGCAAAATCTAAAGATAAGCCCGCGAGCGCTCGATTCGTCGAGGTCAGCAGATCTGGTGAGATGCCAGAGCCGACGGTTATAGTCCGGATGAGAGAGAATGGAAACACACTCGTTTAAGTTGGAAAGGCGTATCTGTTTATTGGGCTCATGCCTCCAACTTAGGCGTGTGCATTTCGTTTTGGATAAAACCATGATGAACTGACTTGTAATGAGTTGGCTTTGTTGTGTTCGTTGAGATCCCTCATACAGCCCTGATTCTGGTGATATTTTAGGAGTTTAACCATGAATCAGTCTTCACTACTTGCCGAATTTGGCGAACCAATCACTCGCGTTGAAAACGCACTGCAAGCTCTGCGCGAAGGTCGTGGCGTACTTTTACTTGACGATGAAGATCGTGAGAACGAAGGCGACATCATCTACTCAGTAGAACACCTAACTAATGCTCAAATGGCACTTATGATCCGTGAATGCAGCGGCATCGTGTGTCTTTGTCTAACTGATGATCAAGCTAACCAACTTGACCTTCCACCTATGGTTGTTGATAACAACAGCGCAAACCAAACTGCGTTTACTGTGACTATTGAAGCAAAAGTTGGCGTTACGACAGGTGTTTCTGCCGCTGACCGTGTTACTACGATCAAAACAGCTGCAAACCCGACAGCGAAACCTACTGACCTTGCTCGCCCTGGTCACGTATTCCCATTACGCGCTCGCAAAGGTGGCGTACTTGCTCGCCGCGGTCACACAGAAGGTACTGTGGACCTAATGCAAATGGCAGGTCTTCAACCAGCAGGTGTATTGTGTGAAGTCACCAACCCAGATGGCACAATGGCAAAAGCGCCAGAGATCGTTGCTTTCGGTAAACTACACAACATGCCAGTACTGACCATCGAAGATATGGTGATGTACCGCAACGAGTTCGACCTGAAGCTTGCATAAGGCTTAGTGCTTAATGGCTCGCTTTGTAAGTCATTGAGCGCCGGATAAATATCGAAAGGCCTCATTCTTTAATGCTGTTTCTAGTGAACGGAATTAAAGGGTGAGGCCTTTTCAATTTCCTTATGGCGACAAAGTTCAGCTCTGAAATCCAACATACGTTCCACTTTCGATGGATTACCTCTCAAAAAAACCTGCAAAATATGAGAAACATTCACTCGAATGGTGAAGTCATGCACCAATTTTGATCATTCAAAACCGCAGATAACCATAACCCATTGAAATATATAAACTATCAATTCTGGCACAGCATCTGCACTACCACTAAATAGGTATTCAGATATTGGGAGTTGAATATGTTTGTCGTTATTTCAGTGGGTTTATCCATAGCAGTGCTTGCCACTCTGTTCTATTTCTCCATAAAAAGACAGACAGCGCTATCGCACAGGTTTGAGACCTTAGTTCTACTCAGAGAGCTGCTGTTACTGTCACGAAAACACCGTGCAGCCACGCATTACGCTCTGGCTTGTAAATTATCTAGTAACTCAATTCGCAGAGTAGATGAGATATACGACAACATACTTGAAGTGTCTGAGCTGCTTCAATCGCACGTCTCATTTGATAGCCGACCTATGTATCGCATCTACCACCTCAAGCTCACCGCCATGCACAGTGATTGGCAAAACCGAAGCTTAGTTCGCAACCAATCGATTCACGGTAAAACCATTCGCCACTGCATGTTCTTAATGGATGAGGTGATGATCGTATGGTTAATTCAATCTGAGCGTGAAGACATGAGCCGTGAGTATCATATGAACTGGCAGCAAATCTTAGATTGTATGGATGTTCTCACCAAACTTCGTTTATGTATCCCAGAAATTACAGTTACTGATAGCGAAAAACCGGAAGAATATTTGAGATTTAAGTTCTACGCGTCTCAGATGCATCGAAAGCTTAACCAACTATCGATAATTTGCCCTATCAGCACTGGCTCACCCATTTTTTCGCGAGCAATGCAATCGCTCGCGAAGATCTCTTCGAGCAGTGAACTAATTCAGCCTGCAGATAGCATGTATGAACTAACCAGTGATATATCCCGTGCAGTTTCGCAAGTCTATGATCAGGTGCTGTCTGAAATAGCCAAAAGTTTGTATCAGCCTTTACCAGACATCAATGGAAATAAATTAAATACTCGATTATCCGAACATGGATATGTATAACGACTTCGTGAGAGGAGAGCGTGCTAGAACTCTAGATTATTGAGTTCAAATCCGATATCACCATTAATATCGGATTTTTGTATTTATGGACTTTTAAACTTCTATTTCTTTATAACATTGCCTATAAAGTTTCAAACATCTCCAGACTTGATATCGCAAGACCAAGCTTCTCCTGAAAAATCAATGAACTGGCAAACAACCGGCAGCTGATAGATGCGAGATACAGCGATTACGCTATCGCGATGATTGATGAACTCGAAGCCGGTAAGTTCCCACGCCAACGCATTGGAGTCGCATACTAATGCTCAAATGTGCACCGAGTAAGCTCAATAAGCACTAGAGTCTAAAAAGCCGCTGACTGTTGGTAAGCGGCTTTATGTTTCGCTTGTCGAGATAATCATCATATCAGTGGCAAGTGACCCGTTTTCACTAAAATGACCGTCTCTTCTTCCACATAAGGGAAATGCTCACTCATGTGAGGGCTGCGCATCCAAGTATGCTTCGGGTACACACCATGTTCATCTTTAAAGGTGCCCGACAACACAAAGATCTCTTCACCACCAAAGTGACGGTGTGGCTGAAAGCGCTCACCGGCAGGCCACTTCACTAAAGCGACATGTTCATGCTCAAACTCATGCAGTGGCAACACCTGTAACCCGCCAATTCCCGGTAGCCATTCCGTTTCTAGTGTGTTGATTCGAACTTGAGTTAAATCTCTGTCATCAAACTGGTTTAGCTTAACTAAGATCGTGCACCCCTCTTTGCTCGATGGAGAGTACGCACTGCCAGGAGGGTTACGAATATAAGTACCAGCTGGGAAGTCGCCAGTTTCATCTGAGAACACACCATCTAATACGAAGATCTCCTCACCTTGCGGATACGGATGCTCAGAAAACGAAGATTTAGGATCGTATTTCACCACGCTAGTCGTGTGACCCGATTCTTTCTCTTCTCTTTCTAGAGGCTTACGCCACACTCCTTTGGCCGGGCTTGTATCCCAATCTAGTTTCTCGGTTTCGATAACCAGTCTCTTTGAAAAGTCCATGTTGAACATTATGACGACCTTACTCTAAGTATGGTTTAAATTATTATTGTGTTACTGATGTCTATTCTTCGCGAGTAATGAGCGATGGGGAGGCTTTGCTGTTAGCTGCTAATCGTTAATTGCTGACAAAGCATTCCCCATATTAAAAGCTCGGCTTGATTAATTACGGCCCGCGATCACACCACCATCAACATCCCAGATTGCACCCGTTACCCAATCGGCACCGTCAGACAATAGGAAAGAGATGCTGTTTGCGATGTCTTTCGGTTGACCCACTCGACCAATAGGATGAAAATCATTGAAGCCTTCTAGCGCTTGGTCGATTTCTTCTGGCTTAATGAATGATTCGTAGATCGGCGTTTTAACGACAGCTGGAGAAACCGCATTAACACGAATATTGTGGTTCGCAAGCTCCATCGCCATGTGCTGCGTTAAAGCGTGTAGACCTGCCTTTGCCATTGAATACGCAGAAGATGGCGTCGCTTTAATAGCTTGTTTCGCCCACATAGAGCCTACATTCACCACGTTACCGCCACCGTTTTTGATCATCAACTTGCTAACAGCTTGAGTGATGAAGAAAGTCGCTTTATTGAGCTGCATGTATTGCTCATAATCCGACTCTTGATGCTCGACAAACGCTTTAGGGTTAAAGTAGCCGGCCGCATTAACAAGGTAACCAATACCCTCTTCAATAGACTCTAAATACGCTATAAGATTCGCTACACTCGCATCATCATAAAGATTAGCTTGCCATCCCGTCGCGTGGCCTAACGACTGAAGTTCTGATACTGCTTTATCTAACTTGGTTGGGTTATTGCCGACAACCAACACATGGATATTTTGAGCGACTAACTGCTTCGCTGTTTCAAAGCCCATACCACTTGTGCCACCGATTACGACTGCAATACCCTTTTTAGTGAAGTTCATTTTGTTATCTCCTAAGTTATGTGAACGTGGTAATCTTAGGCTTTGAAATAACACTATGAATAGTAAGTACAAATCGGTTAGGTAGGTACTTATTGGTACATCTTTATGAAAAATCAGGAAAACTTTTTTTCAAGAAAATCAGCACCAGAGCGTTCAGCTCGCATGGTAGAGACCATCTACGGCTGTAAATGGTCGCTCACGGTTTACCAACTGCTGGCAAATGGCATCAATCGTCCCGGTGAAATGGTCCGCACGGTCGAAGGGTTATCGACCAAGGTCTTAAATGAGTGTTTAAAGCGAAATGTAGAGTTCGGGATTCTAGATAAGCAAATGTTCAACGAACTGCCACCAAGAGTTGAGTACCAGGTCACTCCATTTGGTGAGAAGTTCTTACTGATTCTGGATCAGCTAGAAAGCCTACAAAACGAAATTGACGAAATGCAAGTTCAAGCCAGCCCAACTGTTGTCAAAAACGGAAGACAAAAGAAGGAAGACGGCAGACATACTTAGCTCACTGGCATTTGTTCAAAGTGACTTTTCACAAAATCAATAAAGGTTCTAATACGGCTTGGTTGATAGCGGTCTCGGTGGTAGATCGCTGAAAAGTCCACTTTAGGTACCACCCAGTCATCAAACACCTGCACTAATTGCCCATCGTTCAGTTCTTGTAAACAATAGATAGTCGGTACACGAATAATCCCGTTACCCGACTTCGCGCCTTGTACTAGCACTCGACCATTTTTGCATTGCAACCTTCCAGTCACATGTACATCGAGCGTTTTCTTGGTGTCATCGAGCGCTTGAAAACTCCATTTACGCACCGAACCGGTTAAGCAGTCATGATGGATCAACTCTTTAGGGTGATTAGGCTTTCCTTTACGAGCAAAATATTCAGGGCTCGCGAGCGTTCCCATCTCTATATCCAATAACTTCCTTGCAATAAAGCCCGCGTCTTCAAGGCTTCCCATACGAAAAGCGATATCGAAAGCGTCTTCAATCAAGTCGACTCGGTTACTACTGAAATCCAGGCTTATGCTGATATCGGGATAGAGCTGCATGAACTCATTGACCAGATCCGCAATAATCACCTCCCCCAAATAACCACCGACACAGTTGACTTTGATGTCACCGCGTACTTCTTCGACATCGTCGACGGCAGCAATCAGCGCTTGGTCTATATTATCTAGAGCTTGTTCACATCTCGTGTACAGATCTTGCCCTGCATGGGTCAGCCTCAGGGTTCGAGTGGTGCGAATAAACAATGTCACGCCCATCTGCTTTTCTAGGCTACTCACCTGACGTGATACATGGGAACGTGACACATCGAGCTCCTCAGCGGCTTTAGTAAAGTTACCCAATCGAGCAATAAGCACGAAGGAACGAATATCAGACAGGTTAATTTGATTGAGCATAGCCGCCAACTTACTTGTGAAATTAAAAGAGATGAAGCAATAAGGTGAACACCCTCATTGTTGCACCACAGCAACAGTGTTTCAAGTAAGGCACTATATATCAACAATTCTATTTTCCTTAATATACCTCAATCGCAACGAAGCAAGGCAACAAGCACTTGATTCAAATGCACTTAAACAATACGTCGTAGCCAACCGACACAATAAAAGTACAGAGGAAATAAAATGAAAAAACTAATCGTAGTTACAGGTGCAAGCTCTGGTATTGGTGAAGCAATCGCTCGTTGTCTTAGCGATGAAGGTCATCCTCTGCTACTTCTAGCTCGTCGTATTGACCGCCTTGAAGCGCTAAACCTACCAAACTCTCTAGCAGTAAAAGTAGATGTGACTGACCAAGCATCATTCGAAGCTGCGATTGCACAAGGTGAAGAGAAATTCGGCCCTGTTGATGCGCTAATCAACAACGCTGGCGCAATGCTTCTGGGCCAAATTGATACACAAGACGCATCTGAGTGGAAACGTATGTTCGATGTGAACGTGCTTGGCCTTCTTAACGGCATGCAAGCAGTTCTTGCGCCAATGAAAGAGCGTAACAGCGGCACAATCATTAACATCAGCTCAATTGCGGGTAAGAAAACATTCCCTAACCACGCAGCTTACTGTGGTACTAAGTTTGCTGTACACGCTATCTCTGAAAACGTACGTGAAGAAGTAGCTGCAGCTAACGTTCGTGTAACAACAATTGCACCAGGTGCGGTAGAAACTGAACTTCTTTCTAACACAACATCTCAAGAGATTAAAGATGGTTACGGTGAGTGGAAAGAGCAAATGGGTGGCGTACTAGCAGCTGACGACATTGCTCGCGCAGTATCATTCGCTTACCAGCAACCACAAAACGTATGTATCCGTGAAATCGCTCTAGCACCAACTAAGCAAGAGCCGTAAGCTTCACGCGATAACAAACATCACGTCATCATTGACGTTGAATAAAGAAGGGACCTGTAACTAGACATAGATCGAAGGTCCCTCTATGTTTGCTGCTTGTTCTCTGAAAACACGTTTTTGTATCTCTATCAGAACTGCTCTATACCCTGTCTCTACCATTGCATTTCGCTTGATACAAACAGTCGTCGACTTCAAAACAATCATTGACATCATCAAATGCCTCGATAACTCTCTGCCCCAACTTCTTAGCGAACAAGAACAACTCCTTGTATTCATCAGCATTTAACTCTTCAAGATGAGAAACGTGACTTCTACTGAGAATAAGTAAGTGACCTTCCGTAATCGGATGTATGTCAAGTACAGCTCTCAAACTGTTAGACTTCGCAATGAGAAAATGAGCAGATTGGTCACAATTAATCTGACAAAAAATACATGATTGAGTAGCGTTAAAAACTTTATTCAATACTCGGCTTACCTCATGTATCAACTCCAATTCTCCGGTATAATTGAGGCTAAAAGTATTAACGCACTCCCATTTCGATAACTCTTTAAGTTGTTCTTCAGAAAATATTTCGAATTTTTCAGTAAGGCTAACACTTAAAACATCTGGAGATTGCCACCATGAGCCATCTTCAATATTTTGTAGTCAATTAAAAAAACTAAAGCATAGTTGTGCTTGTTCACAGACAACTTAGATAAATTGTCTGTCCTTCTTAATAACTGTGGCATTGTTAGTTCCGTCTAATTTAGATTATTTATGCGCTTGCAGAAACTCGTTTAGAATAAGCGGAGCTAGAAGACTTATCTTTCTCTGTTAATTTACTTTCAATGATGACCTCATAAGACAGGTTCAAGTTGAGTAGATGCTCATAGCGTTGTTCAATTTGGTCCCTTTTGAGCTTCAAAGTAGGTGTTAGCAGTCCATTCTCAATACTCCAAGGCTGTTCAACAACAATCAGGTGATCGAGCCTTTCATGAGCCTCAAGCTCGCTGTTCACTTTCCTCAAGGTAGCTTTCAGTTCTTTTCGTACATGGGCTGCGGTACTAGGAGTCCCTTCACCTAAAACAATTAATGCAATCGGCTGTTTTCGACCAATCCCCATAACACATACTTGCTCAATATCTGGATTCCTACCTAAACTACTTTCGATGGGTACAGGTGAAACGTATTTTCCTTTACTCGTCTTAAACTGTTCTTTTACTCGTCCAATAATTCGCCATGAACCATCAGCATAAAGCTCCGCTTTATCACCCGTCTTAAACCAGCCCTCTTCAAAAGCGGCTTTGGTCGCTTCCTCATTTGCGTAATATCCCGAAAATACGGCATCCCCTTTGACCAGAACTTCACCTTCTTCAGACAACTTCATTTCTACACACGGTTGAGGCGTTCCAATTGTTCCAAGGTGTTCGAAATCAAAAGGGACATTACTGCACGATAGTCCTGACGTTTCTGTCATCCCCCAACCTTCGCCGATACTGATACCGATCTTGTGGAACCACAGGAGCACTTCTGGGGAAATAGGTGCACTACCAGATCCAAATAAAACCGTGTCTTGAAGTCCTAAGTTTTCACGTATTTTACGCGCAACAATTTGGCCAATAAACGGGATGTTAAGTAGCAGCTGTAAACGATTATTAGGCATCTTAGCTAAGATCTTAGACTGGAACTTGGTCCATAATCTTGGTACGGAAAGGAAAGCCGTTGGACGAGCATATTTAACATCTTCAATAAAGGTATCAATTGATTCAGTAAAGAATACTTCAGCGGGATTATAAATCGATGGAAGTTCTACTACACAACGCTCAGTGATATGAGCCAATGGCAGATAAGACACAACGCGAGTTTCCCCTGGTTGGAAAAATATCTCACTGCCAGATGTCGCTGACGACGCAACATTTAAATAACTGAGTTGAACTCCCTTTGCTAAACCAGTACTTCCAGAGGTGTAGATGATCGAAAACGTATCGTTAAGACTGGGGGCGTTAATTTTTTCAAGTGGTGTTAACATAGACAACCAAGCATGCCAATCAAGCTTACAGTCGATTTTAGCACTAGGCATTGCTATGGTAACTAACGATTCAGGTAAAGCTTTGCTGAGCTCTTTAGAATCATCAAGTTTGCCAATGAACATCGCTTTAACGCCACTATGTTCCAATACGTACCTTATGTTGTCTGAACTTGCTGTAGGGTAAATCGGGACACTAACCAAACCAGCCATCATTATCGCTAAGTCACATATGTACCACTCTGCCGAATTTTTAGCGATGATCGAGACTTTGTCCCCTTCGATGAGCCCACAATCGAGCAAACCTTTTGCGACTTTCCGAGCTGTAATATCTGCCTCAAGCCACGTATAGGTATGCCAATTACGATCAACAGGTTGATGAAGCCACACTTTGTCAGGGTGCTTTTTAACATTAGCTTTCAACTGTTCTAACGGCGTACAGTAAGTTGTCATAGTTTAACTTTCCTTAGTTATTAACCGGTTTCAGACCTTAAATTCAACAACGCTACAGCACTTCGATAAATTTAAGCTCCCAAAAAAGATGTAAATTCAACCACCACCTGATCAGACCACATTAATATTGATGAATATTTGAGCAATAAATATTCATCATGTAGTTATTAAATTGAGATATGAAACTGCAACACTTAGCCCCACAAGTGACAATTTTGTAAATTAGCAAGATCGTTTACAAAATAGTGAGATAACTTCGGAGTACATGTGTTGCACGAATATATTACTGTTAATTCAACAACAGTAAGCGCTAGAGGAAATTTTGATACCATTAATCGAACATGGCTGAAGAGACGTTACTATGCTAAACCTTCCCAAAATGAAGGTATGAAAATTTTCATCAAAACGTTTGCTCTTTTCTGATTGTTGTTCAGCGGCTAAACCCTACAACTTACTATCGTTTATTCTAGTTTCAGCAAACCATCAATAAACTAAAAGCGCCACTACTTACCCTGTAGTGGCGCTCTTTTTTTGATTCAATCTAATTGCTAGCAATAAGCGAGGTTAGAAATCAACGCGATAAACTGATGTGCTGCCGCTTACTTCGTTGCCAACTGCAATAAAGTGGTTCCCCGAACGAGTAAAATGCTTGATTGATTCTGGACCTAAGTCACCGGCTTTCGAGTTGTAAGTATCGTTGTCACAATCGCCGTCTTCATCAACCTTAGTGCACACTGGCTGAGTAAAATCACGATTATTGAGATAGCTGATGAAGCTTGCGTTCTTAGGCTGAGTTACATCGTAAACCATGATGCCACCTTGGCGTTCAAGGCCGATAAAGGCATAGTGCTTACCGTTAATCTCAGCCACTTCGATAGCTTCAGGTTCCACCCCTTTATCATCGCTACGATCGTCACCACTCTGATTGTTATCATTGGTGCTGTTGAAGTTTGCAGGATCTTGCTCAAGAACGATTCGAGCAAAGTCATCACCACTATCAAACACTAATTCGCCTGAGTCATTCCAGATAGAGAAAGAGCGGCTACCGAATGCTTGAACCTTTTGGTCAGCAGCAAGCGTGCCTTGTGGCTTGATCACTTTAAGACGTGCAAGTTGCTTATTGTCTTTCAATGCACCTGCCAATGGGTGGTTAGCATCAACATCTAACTTTTTGCCACGGACTTCATCGACATAAGCGATACAAAAGTCCTTCTCTGTCGTGTAGTTTTCGGTGCCTTGAAATTCATCTCCATCCCACTCAAAGCCTTTATCATCACACACTTTTTGCGTTGTCTTAATGCCATACTCGCGGCCGTCACCTTCGTTCGCCGTCACGATGTAGGTATTGCCATCGACACTATAACTAGTGATGCTGTCTGGCATGTAAAGCCCTTCTAACATCGCGTAGCTTTGTAGGTTGCCGATATTTTTGTCTTTCTTCGACGCATCCAATTGCGCGCTATCCCAAGGTTTACCGCCTAAACCAAGAATCGCATCCACCTCTGCAGTTGCGACATCAATCGCTGCTAGTGCATTGTTTTCTTGTAGGGCAACGTAGAGCTTACCGTTATCAGCAAACGTTAGATATTCAGGCTCTAGGTCTTGAGCAACGGTCGCATTAGGAGCTGAGATACGAACCTTGTCGGTGAGTTCTTTGTAACGAGGCTGACCTTGGTTGAATGCTTTGAAATCAATCTGAGTGACCTTCGCTTGCATCAACCCATTCGCTAAATCCACTAATGTCACCGAGCCTTCAGGGTCAATGGTGTAATCCGAGTTCGGCTCACCTTCATTTGCTGAAGCGATGTAACGACCGTCTTTAGAAAAGCTCACCATGTCTGGCAGTGCGCCCGTCGTGTACGTGGTAATGAGTTCTAAAGAATCTGAGCGATACAGAGCAATAATGCCATTTTGTTGTTTGTCGGCATTTTCAATCGCAACAGCAACTAGTCCTTGATATGTCGAGACGCTATTTGCAGCACCGATATTGATACCAGAAGCTAACGCGGCAGATTGAAGATCAATAGAGCCTTCCGAGTTTGGCGAGCTATCGGCATTCATCGATAGCACGTCAACTTTCTTTGCTTGAGCATTTACGACATACAATTTATCGGTACATGAATCGTAGCTGACAATTTCTGCTGCGGAAGTTGCGAAAGGAGCGTCGGCAATAGAACTACCAACCAAAGTAAGCCCGGTAACCTCAGCATCGCTTGCAACTGGCAGTTGGCTGGATTGGCATTGGAGGCTCAAAGCATCAAGTGGAGTTTGAGAGAGTGTACCAGCCGTAGATGATGTTGACTGAGAACACCCAGCGAGAGCAGAACTCATTGCGATAGGTAGTAATAAAGTCAGCTTATTGATTTTGCGATTCATATATCCTCCATAATTTGAACCGCGATTTTATGAGGTGGTTATGACAGCTATCTTTCTGTTTTGTTAATAATAGATGACGACAATAGGTCTAATTTACCCATGACAACAAGGCGTTACAGTGACTAATTCATTAACAATAAAAAAGGCGCACAAGCTGGCCAGTGCTTGAGCGCCTTAGTAAACGGAATCGTAGGTTAGAAGTTGTAACCGCCACCGATCATGAATACCCATGGATCGATATCGACGTCAGTTTTAAATGTATCTGTCGCAGTCTTATATGTTGCCGTTGTTCCAATATCTGCGTACCAAACCGATGCATTTAGAAACCAGTCTTCATTGATCATATAGTCCATACCAATGTTTGCAGCTAGACCCCAAGAGTCATCTAAAGACACATCTGTTAGACCAGCGTTTTTGCCGTTAGCATTCAAATCTTCATCAAAGAATACGGTGTAGTTAAGGCCAGCACCTACGTATGGGCGGAAGTCACTGTTAGCTTCACCGAAGTAGTATTGAACCATGAGCGTTGGTGGAAGGTGTTTAGTATCAGCAATTTTACCTAAACCGTTAACAGAAATGCTGTGAGAAAATGGGCTTGCTGCCAACACTTCAAAGCTGATGTTGTCAGTGAACATATAGCCGAAAGTCAGACCAAGTTGGGTATCAGAATCAACTGAGAATTCTAGGTCAGGGTTATTAAGTACAGCGTCGCTGCTGTCGTTCGGAGATACTGTTGCTGCACCTGCACGGATGATGAAATCACCTTCTTTATGAGCAAGAACATTCGTTGACATAAGAGCCGCAATAACCGCAATACTACATACTGTTTTTTTCATTATTATTTCCTTTGAGGGCCTCATTTTATTGGTGAATGAGTAATCATTTCTTATTTTGCGTGCAAGTTATCACAGAGTAACCTTACTTTATTGATGGAAATCAATTTGTGAAAGGTTATGGCTATTTATGTGAAATTATATCGTTCCGAACACTTTATTCCTTCATTTTATTGACAGTTTTACAATGCAACCTTGCCATGCACCATTCCGTTTAATCAAAATTCATCGACTTGTTTTAACTAGTCTGAATCAAAATAGAGCAAGCTGATATCTCATACGCATCAATTTGGTGCAGTCCCGGAAAACTCACTGCCGCCTTGTTTAATATTCAATGAGTTACACTTGGCTCAGTGCTTGCAAGTCTATGTTCATAATCATAAATACATGAGGTTCTGACTATGCAAGACACTCTAACAATCGTTCTGGCCGGCGGTGTTGGCTCTCGACTTTCTCCCCTCACTGATAACCGTGCAAAGCCTGCGGTGCCTTTTGGTGGCAAATATCGAATCATTGATTTCACGCTCGCGAACTGCCTGCACTCTGGGCTTCGCCAAATTCTGGTACTGACTCAGTACAAGTCTCACTCTTTACAGAAACACTTACGTGATGGTTGGTCGGTGCTTAACCCCGAGCTCGGCGAATACATCACTAATGTTCCCCCACAGATGCGCACCGGTGACAGCTGGTATAGCGGTACAGCCGATGCGATTTATCAAAACTTATATTTGCTGTCGCGTAGTGAAGCCAAACATGTAGTGGTCTTATCCGGCGACCATATCTATCGCATGGATTACGCCCCAATGCTCAAGCAACATAAACAGAATGAACCTGACTTAACGGTAGCCTGCATGGAGGTGTCGATAGATGAGGCCAAAGAGTTTGGTGTGATGGAAATAGAAGAGTCTCTGCAAATCAATAACTTTACCGAAAAACCGCGTTACCCCGCGAGCGTACCCGGTAGACCAACGCGAAGTATGGCTTCTATGGGGATTTACATCTTCGATAAAAAAGTACTGACACAAGCATTATTAGCAGACGCTGAAGATCCAGATTCGAGCCATGATTTTGGTAAAGACATCATTCCTAAGCTAGTCAAGAAAAACAGTGTTTACGCCTATAAATTTGGCGACGAAGAGGGGCGCGTAACCCAGGATGCTTATTGGAGAGACGTGGGTACCATCGACTCTTATTACCAATCGAACATGGACTTGTTAAAGCCAACTTCGCCAATCGATTTATACCAACCGGATTGGGCAATTCGTACCTACGAACCGCAACTACCACCAGCACGCACCATTGCTTCGGTAGAGGGAAATCAAGGGATATTCATTAACTCGATGATTGCTAATGGTGTCGTGATAGAGGGAGGCTCTGCACAAAACTCTATCTTCTTCCCGAAGGTAAAAGTGAGCAACGCGGCAATCGTGATTGATAGTATCTTGTTTGAAGATGTTGAGATTGGACGAAACTGCCACATTCAAAACTGCATCATAGATAAGAATGTAAGAGTACCAGATGGAACCCAAATTGGTCTTGATAGCCTTGCTGACGCCAAGCGTTTCCACATTTCGAAACAAGGTGTCATCGTCGTACCCTCCTCTTATCAGTTTGAAGAGTGATGCTCTATCTCGGGTAACTTCACCTCAAACGAAAAAGGCAGCGATTTCGCTGCCATTATATTTGTTTGGGTTGTTTCAAGCAAAGCTCGTCCGTCTAAAGCCCGAGTCTTAGAATGGACCTAACTCTATCATTTGAGCAATCACGACTGAAATCAGAGCGCCTACCGACCAGAATAAAAATAATGGTAAGAAGAAACGAACCCACTTGCCATAAGGTACTTTGGCAATCGCCAGTACCGCCAGCAAACCACCGTTGGTTGGATAAATGTAATTCGAGATACCGTCACCCAATTGAGACGCCAACGCCGCAACTTGACGAGTCACTTCACCAATGTCTGCCAGTGGAATGATAATTGGCATGGTGATCACAGCTTGACCACTCCCCGACGGGATAAACAGGTTAATCGCCACTTGTGAGAAGTAGATACCCGCCGCAGCAACAAGCTTAGAACTTCCTGAAATGATCTGCGCCAGATAGTAGATGATCGAGTCGACAATCTTCGCGTCTTCCATAATGGTCAACACCGAACGCGCAAAGAAGATAATCAATACAGCGACCAATACATCGCTGACACCTTTGGTCCAATATTCACAAATCTTGTTAGGAGACAATCCCGCCACTAATCCCGGAATGATCGCCATTGCCACAAACGCACCTGCAATCTCCGTAAAGCCAAAGCTCATCGTCAAGGTACCGAAGATCATATACGCAAACACGCCCAAGAACGCGATACCCGCTAGCTTCCCACGTAGAGTTAGAGCCTTCGCTTCAACATTTGATTCGTAATGGTAGCCAGTGCCATACAACAAGCCTTTGGTTGGATCTTGTTTTACTTTTCTTGCGTAATTCAACACATACCAAGCGCCAGTCAGCAGCATAAACATACCGACAATAAAACGATACCACATGCCTGAATACAAAGGCAGTTCAGCGATAGTATGAGCAATACCCGTGAAAAATGGGTTCGCCAACGCCGCAGCAAAACCCGCACAACTTGCCAATAGAACAACGCCTAAAGCTGTGATTGCATCGTATCCAAGCTTGATACAGATCGGGATCATCAACGAGATGAAAATAACATCTAATTCACGCATACCAGTGAAGGTCACATTGAAGAAGATCGCCGTCATGATCACTGGCGCGATCACATACAAGCCTTGTTTCTTAAGCTTAGTGGTGAGCGCAACAACCGATGCGTCTAGCAGACCCATGTGTTTGATGATACCGAAAGCACCACCAACAAATACCACAACACCCATCACGCCAGAAGCGGATTTGAAGCCTTTAAAAAATGATTCGAAAAAAGAGGCTAATGTTGTTGGGTTACTTGCTAATAGTGTATAGCTGTCTGGGTCGATCACCGTGCGGCCATTCATAACCACTCGTTCAAACTCGCCAGCAGGGATAAAGTAGGTTGCGATTGCTGCAACGATTACCATGATGACCAAAGAGAGAAATGGGTGGTTTACTTCTTTCTCTGTCGAAGCTGTATTACCAGCTGGAGATGTAGGTACGGATGTAGATACCGTAGACGTCATATAGACTCCTTACTTGTCAGCAACCAAGCAATACTTGGCGCCAGGGGGATTTTTGGAAAAACGAAACCCTTCACGCAGAACGTAGTTCGCGCTAACTAGGCTGTTTCTAAAAGGCCTTTGATAGATGGTGCTCTCAAATGTACATAGTGAAGTAGTGAGAACTACTCTCTTTGCGTCCGAGCAAAATGCAGATGTTCAGCCAAATTAGGCTAAACTGAATGAGGTCATTACAAGCAGATAAACAGAAAAGTCTGTTTTGGTAATGCGTTTTTTATCAATTACAAAGACAAGTGGTGCATACTAGCATAACGAGCGGTAAAATGTCACAAAAGTGTGAGTTGAGTCATATTTTTATGGAGAAATAAAAAAGCGCCCTGCAAACCAGAGCGCTTTTGGGAAATGGAATCAAACTACTTAGGTTCTAGCTCGTAGTTCTCTTGCATCTCATGAGGGGCAATACCGTACTCATAATCCGCTAAGTAACCGTCCTTATAAATATTCATCCCTTTTTCATCCCAGCTCACTTTAATCAAGGCTGTTTTGCCATCTTCACTGCCCATAAGCTCAAGTATTTCAGCGTCAATCTTAATGGCCTTGATTGTTTTAATTCGCGTAAATGGCTTGAACTCAGTGGTCGAAGTTGGCAGTAAACCATAGCTACTGATCCATGTCTCTTTTGGCATCAACCATTGGTTGAGAACATCATCAACAATCGCCTTAGGCATGCTTGCAATAACCACATCATCCGTCATCACGTTGTTAGTTTCTAAGCTGTAACCACCCTTTCCGTCAGAAACGTAGGTTAGGAAATCAGTGCCGATTTCAGATTCAGCAGGCAAGCGCGCTAGAGTCACTCACTTTTTAACATACAGCTCTGCAGTTTCAAATTGCTGCATAATCTCTGGAATTTTCTGAAACTCAACAGGTGCAGCAAAAGCATTTAAAGCAAAAGAAAGTGAAGCTGCAACAGCAGCAAATTTAACAGGCATTTTCATGGTAACGAATCCAAATTTCACGAAGTTGTTATGGTATCCCGTACTAACAAATACCTCAATAAACTACCGAAGCCCTTATTTTTAATTGTGATATGGAGTGACGAATTCATAAATAGCTAGTGCGTTACTCCGATCTGTCGGAGCTTTAAAGCAAATTTCAATATGGAGTGGGCCATTGAGTGTCTATAAATTAAAATCTAGTGGTAACTTATTTATCAAAAACGAAAGAAGCTAGCCAAGTAACAAGTTCGGAATTATAAAACCGATGAAGAGATATTCACTAGAGTGGCGCTCATAATTAGAGCAAATTATCAAGGATGGAATATTTTTTAACATGTCTCGAAAACACGAAACATAATATGCGATCAGTTATTTGGACTTTCAAGGGAGTAAGTAGAGATTATTTGATAACACTGAAGTCAATCACACATGTGTACTTTCTCTATTGGTTAATCTATCCGATGTTTGCTACGTTTAAATGACACAGTCATTGGAAAGGTATGATTTATGAAAATAAACATTCAAACACATCACGTATCAATTAACGACGACTCACGTAAAGACATCGAAGGTAAATTCGAAAAGATATCTAACCATTTTCCATCACTGATCAGCTGCGACATCATCATTACCAAAGAACATGGTCAACATCAGGTTGAAGTGTTCACCAACTACGAAGGTGTACGTGTAACAGCAAAAGCGACAGATGACGTTATGTACCCAGCAATTTCATCAGCTATCAAAAAGCTAGAAACTGGCCTAAGCAACCGTAAAGGACAATTGAAAGCAGATCTACACGAGAAACCAACAAGTACCAAGCCTGAAATCGCTTCGGATATCATCCAAGAGATGAAACTGGTATAACTCCTCAAGTAGTCAAAGCTTACCGATAAAAAAGCTTATTGAGAATTTCAAAGCCAGCACATGTTGCTGGCTTTTTCGATCTTGAGAGTCACTAAGTCACTCTTGTTACCAAATCGCTTTTCCAGTTCAGTCCATATCACCTGTCCCCGTTAGCTATGACAATCATCAGTAGTCTTTGGTAAAGTAGCCTTAGATAACCTACACCAAACGGAATATTTGTTATGAAGAGAGTCGCGTTGATCCTTTTCCTAGCCACTCAATTAATGGTTTGTACAGAAGTTGGCAGTGAAGCTTGGTGTAAAAATATGAAAGAGAAGCCAAAAGGCGACTGGACAGCGAACGAAGCGGGTGACTTTGCTAAACACTGCATTTTCTAAGCGCCCACTCTCCACTAAATGCAGTACACTCTGCATAAAAAAACGACCACTAGGTAGACCGAATTACCTAGGGTCGTTTGAGCTTTAAAATGCTAGATAGACAAGCTCTCAACTTTCACACGAATTACATGCCATAATAAACATAGTGAAGACAACACATCGGTTAGATGAGTTTGTTGCGGATGTGGATAACCACCGCTTCTGCAACGATAACCACCGCAAAAATACTCACTAATACCATCGATACTTTTTGCCATTCAAAAAGGTTTTGCGCATCGTTAAGCACCACGCCAATACCGCCAGCTCCCACCAAACCCAATACCGCGGATTCACGAACGTTGATGTCCCAACGGAATAACACGATTGAGTAGAAAGCTGGCATCACTTGTGGCCAATACCCTTTCAACAAGATACTCATCCACGAAGCACCCGTTGCGCGTAAAGCTTCAATAGGCCCCATGTTCACTTCGGCAATGGCTTCCGCTAACAGCTTCCCTACAAAGCCGATACTGCGAATTGCAATTGCCATAATGCCGGCGAGAACACCGGGGCCAAACAGTGCGATAAACAGTAATGCCCATACCAGTGAGTTCACCGATCGTGAAGACACAAGGAAAAATTGAGCAAACCAGTTCAACGCTTTATTGGGAGTAATGTTTGGTGCATTTAACAACGCCAAAGGAATCGCGAACACCAAAGTAAACAGCGTACCCAAGGTCGCGATGTGCAGCGTTTCAATCATCGCGGCATGGATCGTTTGTGGGTAAAAAGCGTAATCCATTGGCACCATACGCTGAAACATATCAGCGAACTGAGCTGGCGCGTCATAAAGAAATTCAGGAATCACTTCCACCGTCTGCCAAGACCAAACAATGGCACACACTAGGCTAAGGTAGACGGCGAATCGAGCCACACGTTCATTAGGTGTAAAACGCTGCCACTCTCTATCGATAGATGCAGTTGTCATTAGAAGATTCTCCTAACAATGTTGGAAAGGAATTCACCGACAAGAATCAGTGCGATAATGGTGAGTAAGATAGCGGCAACGAAGTCGTAGTCGAAACGTTGGAATGCAGAGAAAAGTGTGCCGCCAAGGCCGCCCGCCCCCACGATACCCACCATAGTCGAGTTACGCAGATTAGAATCTAACTGATAGCTTGCAAAGCCAATAAATCGCGTGAAAACCTGCGGCATCACGGCATACAGAATGACACTAACAAAGCTAGCGCCTGTCGCTTTAATTGCTTCAACCGGTTTAAAAGAGATCTCTTCAATCGCTTCAGCGAAAAGCTTAGCGATGAAGCCTATCGACGCAAACACCAAGGTCAAGATGCCAGCTAGCGCCCCAAAGCCTACCGCTTTTACAAATAAGATGGCGATGATCACTGGATGAAAAGAGCGACATAAAGCGATAAAAGCACGGACCGGTGTTGAAACGATCGCTGGCATCATATTTCTTGCAGCAAGTAGACCAAGAAATAATGAAATCACAATGCCAAAGAAACTCGAAATAATCGCTATCTGCAAGCTCTCTGCTAGACCACTCAATAGCAAACTAGTACGCGAAAAGTCAGGCGGGAACATTCGTGATAGTAATCGTTCACTTTCACTAAAGCCGACTATCAAACGATCAAACGTCAACCCTAATGTCGAAAAGCTGTAGAACAAATAAGCGATAACACCAGCGATGATCGCACGGTTCGTCCACGACGCTTTAAACGGGTTTTCACGGTTAGCTTGCGAAAGACTTGGCGACGAACTTGGGTTTAATCCAGCCATGACTCACCCCCGTAGATAATTTTTAGATCTTCCTCTGAAATGCCTTCTGGGCTGCCATCGTAATGCACCTTGCCATTACACATACCAATGATACGTTTAGCATAACGCTTGGCTAGGTTCACATCGTGGATATTCACCAACACCGGTATGTTTTTCTGTTCGGCAAAGGTTTCCATCAACTCCATGATCTCAACCGCGGTTTTCGGGTCAAGTGATGAGGTAGGTTCATCAGCAAGAAGAATATAAGGGTCTTGCATTACTGCACGAGCAATACCAACACGCTGCCTTTGGCCGCCAGATAAGCTGTCGGCACGTTGGTTTGCAAAGTCTTGCAGACCAACAAATTCCAGTAACTCAAACGCTTTTGCTAAGTCTTGTGCTGAGTAGTTACGGCGCCACGCATTCCAAGCGGTCATGTAACCTAATCGCCCACTCAACACGTTTTCGATAACCGTTAAACGCTCTACCAAATTGTACTCTTGAAAGACCATTCCGATATGACGGCGCTGTTTACGAAGTGCTTGGCCTTTTAGTTGAGTCAGGTCGGTACCATCAAAAATGATCTCCCCTTGGCTAGGGTCATTAAGACGGTTAATACAACGTAGAAGCGTACTTTTACCCGTACCTGACGGTCCGATAATCGCGATGATACCTGGCTCGTCAATATCAATATTAATGCCTCTCAGGATTGGCTTGCCTGCCACATATTCATGAAATAGGTTGTTAATCTTTATTCCGTCATAGCTTGCTACGGCCATACTGCATTTCCTTGTACGAATTTTAGAATGATCTATGCCCTACCCGCGAGGGCATAGATATTGATACCAATCGTAGTAAATAACTGGTCTTGGTTGAGGTAAGTGTTCTTAGAACTAAGTGTTAACCGTTGTTTGCTTGTTTCGCTAACTCAGCAGCTTTTTTCTTTGCGCGTTTAGCAGCGTCTTTTTCAGCCAGTTTTTTCAAACCTGCTTTGGTGTAAGCCGTGCCTGTTGCATGAGCGATATCACGAATTACGCCCCACTCTTCCTTATAGCTAATTGGCGAGAAACGGTCGGCACCTTTGAATGATGCACTCATCTCTGGTGTGAATCGGTAACTAAAGAAAGCTTCGTTGATCTTCTCAACTAACTCTGGTTTTAGGTTGTATGCGTAACCGAAAGCAGATGTTGGGAAACGTGGGCTACGGTAGATGATCTTAAGCTCAGAATCATCAACACGGCCTGCTGCCACCATGCGATCGTACACATCAGATGCCACAGGTGCTGCATCATAGTCTCCGTTATAAACACCTAGGATAGATTGGTCATGCTTACCTGAGTAAAGTACTTTGTAGTCTTCATCTGGCACTAAGCCTTTTGCTGGGAATAAGGCTCGAGGAGCTAGGTTGCCAGAGTTTGATGATGCAGAAGTGTGTGCAACCTTTTTACCTTTCAGATCAGCCATAGTGTTGATACCGCTATCTTTACGCACAATGGTGATCAGATTGTAGCCTTGGAAACCAGACTCATCGCCTTTTACTGCAATTGGAACGTAACCCGCTAGGTTAACCGCGTAGCCAGTTGGACCCGTAGAGAAACCAGCTACGTGCAAACGACCAGAACGCATCGCTTCTACTTGTGCAGAGTTCGAGTGCACCGTGTAGTAAATCACTCGCTTACCTGTAATTTTACTTAGGTGAGCTTGGAAGTCGGCAAACGCATCTTTGTATAGCGCAGGGTCTTCTACTGGTGTATAGGTGAACACAAGCGTACTTGGGTCATTCCACTCATCTGGATTTTTTGGTGAATCTGCCACCAAATCTTGGTTTTCATCACAGTATCGATCGTCTAACACACCACGGCTAGAGCAGTCGCTTGCCATAGCCATTGAAGGAAGTAGTAATGAGCTAGCGATTAACAGTCCTTTAACACTGATTTTCATATTCAAACCTTACTTTTACTTATTGTTGAAAGTCGCCTTTACTATTGCAGCCTTTGTGCCAAATTTTTATTTATTTAAATTCAATAACTTAATGAAACATTCAAATTCAACAATCTATTTTGAGTCATTCATGTCCAGCCCAAAAGCTTACATTTGGGTCATTTATGTCCCATCAATTTTAACGGTAAAAAAAGAGCCCGAAGGCTCTTTAGTTCACTACTTTTTCTCTTATTATTCTTCAATAAGCCAGATAGCTTAGGCGTCGCTGTCCATGCAGTTTGCGTAGTAAGTTACCGTTGCAGGCCAATCACTGAATACACCCATCACACCTACATCTTGTGCCAACACGTCGAGCATTTTCATCATGTCGCCATCATTGTTGATGCCATCTTTCACGCTCTTGTAATACCAACCACCGCCTTGCGCTAGTGGGCCTGAACGTTCCAGAGTCCATGCAATAATCTCGAGGTCTGCACCTTTAGCGAGCTTAGCGTAATTAGACGTAACCAGTTCATTATTCTCATCTAGATCAACCAGAGCAAACAGAGGTGGCGCAATAATGTTGACACCTGCATCTTGCAGCTCTTTCATGTTCTCAACAGACGCAACAAAGTCCGCTTGCTTGTAAACACGGTCATCCAGATAAACGGCTTGTTTTCCGAATTTTGGTGCTGCTTTGATCCAGTACTTCACATCATCTAGATTGAACGATTGCAAGTAAGTCTCTGAAGGTGCAAAGCCCGCTTCTTTTAGTTCATCCACTAGCTTTTGCGCGTACATCTCTTGGCTGAAGCCATTGAAAGGCATCTCAACCGCTGCCGATTTCAATTCAGGAGTAACTTTTACACCGTGCTCTTTAAAAAGCGCCGCACTTTCTGCGTGTGTCATCAGCGTCCCACTCTGGCTGTAAAGATCGGTTCTCCAACCCGGAGTACCGTTCATGTACTCTTCGACAGTGGTTGCTTTCGGGTTCGCCCCATCCATTTTACCTTTTAACGTCTTAAACTCTGCTAGCGTGAAATCGGTAGTACGACACTCAACCTGAGCATCTTCACCTGTCGCAGGGTTCGCAGGTTTAAATGGAACTGAACACTTCTTAGCAAGCTCTGGGTGAGCCAATACGTCGGTTGTGGTGTGCAGGTCACTTTGAGAATGTCGACACACCAATTCCTTATCTTTAGTGAAAGTAACATCACACTCTACGACACCGGCTCCCATCTGAATCGCCGCTAAGTAAGATTCTTTGGTGTGCTCAGGAAACTGCATTGCAGCTCCGCGATGCCCAATTGAAAAATCACTGCGATGAAAAGGCCCTTCGCTACAACTGAGCAGCTTGGTTTTCAAAGGGCTCTCGTCCATATTGTTGACTAAAAAGAGGGGACGAGGTCCTAGGTTTGCTGACTCTGTCGCCGCCCATGTTGTCATTGAGCTAACGCCGAGTATCAGAGCAATCGAACCTTTCAGTATTTGCTTCATGTTTGTATCTCCTTGCAACAAGCCATTATTTTTCTAATTTCCTTAATCCGGTCATTTCTATTTTCCTGAGATGACCTCATGTGGGCTGATGCCACAATGTTGGGATTGCACGGTTTGTGCCAAATATTAAAAATCTTTTATTACAATCACTTGAAACGGTTAATCATTCGACTAAATGATAAATGGGTCATTGTTGTCTTGTGCTTTTTCTTCCGCTTTGTCTTTTGGTTTAGGTTTGCTCTTTGCTCCTCAAGAACCAAGTTAATGAGTTAGGCTTTAAAGCTCTCTTTATCCAACTGGTGTTTCTTCATTTTTCGATAAAGCGTTTTTCGTGGTAGATTCAGCTTACTTGATACCTCATTGATATTTCCCGAGCTCTCTATCAAGGCTTCGGTTAATACGTTTCTCTCGTACAGCTCCATCTGCTTTTCAAAGGCGAAATCTTCCCCAGTCGATTCACAAATTGGCGATTGCAGATCAAAGCCATCACCGACAATACCAAGTACAAATCGGTCGGCAACATTACGTAACTCACGCACATTTCCTGGCCATTCATGTCGGCACAACTGCTGTATCTGTTCGGGATAAATCGTCGATGGACGCGTCTTGTACTTGTGGCTCGCTTGTATAACAAAATGGCGGAACAACACCTGAATGTCCTCTTTGCGTTGGCGCAGTGCCGGAAGGTTTAAACTCGCAATATTTAGGCGATAGAAGAGGTCGGCTCTGAATTCACCAGATTCACTGAGGCCTACGAGGTCAACTTTACTCGCGGCAACCACCACAATATCGACAGGTATCAATTCATTACCGCCAACACGCTCGATCACCCGCTCTTGAATTACGCGTAGCAACTTAATCTGCACTGAAATCGGCATGCTTTCAATTTCATCGAGGAAAAGAGTGCCGCCATTGGCTTGTTCTATTTTTCCGATGCGTTTCTTATTGGCACTGGTAAACGAGCCCGCTTCATGACCAAACAGCTCACTCTCAATAATACTCTCTGTCATGCCACCACAGTTTATTGCGACAAACGGCTTTGCCTTACGACGACTAAACTGATGTAAGGCGCGAGCAATCACCTCTTTGCCCGTTCCAGTTTCGCCGTTAATGATGGTGTCGACGCCAGTATGAGAGAGCGCAAGCACTTGCTTACGTATGGTGTCCATCGCTTTGGATTGGCCGATAACCACAGATTCAATCGGTAATTCTGTATCCCGTTCGTCGTCTAACGTTGCAGGGCTGTTGTGCTGACACTGTGCCAACGCCAGGTCGAGCTTTTCTACCAACTCACTGGTATTGAGGGGTTTCTCCAGAAAGTCGAACGCACCCAACTTCATCGCCTCTATCGCCATAGGAATATCACCATGCCCGCTCATCATTAATACCGGAACATTGGCTGCGCGATGTTGGATTGAGCTCAGCAACGTAAGCCCGTCGACTTGTGGCATTCGCACATCACACAGCACCACCGACTGACTATTTGCTTTGAGGGACTTTAGACCAAGGTTTGGGTCGGTAAAGCTCGTGACACGAAAACCCTCGAGTTCCAACATTTCGCTCACCGCTTCAACAACGTCTTTTTCATCGTCTATAAGAACTATGTGTTTTTCTGAAGTCATGCGTTTATGCCTTTTGGTAGAGTGACGATAAAGGTGGTGCCTTGGTGTTCAACCGATTCGACGTGAATCGAGCCGCTAAAGTCTTTAATTATGTTGTATGCGATAGACAAACCGAGCCCGAGCCCTTTGCCAGTTGTCTTGCGGGTATAAAATGGATCAAACAGGTAAGGAATATCTTCTTCGTGGATCCCTAATCCATTGTCTTTAACTGATATCTGAATGGTGTTCAGGTGCTCTTGAGTGGAGATGTTGAGCTGAGGCAGATCTCTATGTTCAACGGCATCCAAAGCATTGCTGATCAAATTCACCAACACCTGTTCCAAACGAATGCTGTTGGCTCGCACCAATTGGCCACTTTGTGGCGAATACTGAATTGACACCACACTCTGCCGCGTTTCAAAGAGATCGATCGCATCACCAATCACCTTATCTAATTTGACGTTATCTATTTTGCCATCGCTCTTACGCGAGAATGCCTTCAAGTGACGTGTAATCGCAGCCACCTTATCTAATAAGATCTCGATCTTTTTCAGGTTCTCTTCTGCTCTGTCTGGCCTCTCTTGTCTTAACCAAAGTTGCGCGCTTCGAACGTGACTGTTCACGGCCGTTAATGGTTGGTTGATCTCGTGAGTAATACCAACACTTAGCTGCCCCAACGCAGCCAGTTTTCCAGCTTGGATGAGCTCATCCTGAGTAACACGCAGCTTGGCCTCGGCTAAGGTGCGTTCTTCCACCTCAGCCTCCAATTTGCGGTTAGTTTGCTTGACGACTTTGGCCGTAGTTTGAAAGACCTTTAGGTATTTGGCCATTTGCGTCACTTCATCTTTGCCACGAATGGCCACTTCAGTATCTAAATGACCAGTCGAAATCGCGAACATGTTGTCTTTAAGCTGCAATAGCCTTTCTAAAATACTCTTGCGCACATAGAACCATGAGATAGCCGCAGCAGCTAACACACTAAAAAGAGAAAGAAAAAGTGATAAACGTTGGTTGGATTGCAAAGAGTGTTGAGCCTGCTGAATCGACTGATCAATATTGTGGTTCACTTGACTGGTGTTCCGTTCGATTTGTACCGTTAACTGATTCAAATGTTCACGGCTGTTTTGTAAGAAATACTGCTCCTGATAGAGATGATCGAGCGCCTTGTTTTTAAGCCCGTACAAGCTGCTATCACTTGAAGCTAGGTTGTAAATTACGGCGAGCTGATGATCCAGTTCTGGAAAGGCACTTCTTAAATCGCCACTTACCCAAAGCTGCCACCACTCTTCTCCAACTTGCTCGAGTCGTAAGCTAGTGTAATCCAGCTCATTAAAACTGGAATCGTTATACAGTTTTTCTACCAAGCCTAATTGGTAGTACAGCAGGGACTTTAATTGCGTGAATTGAACCTGCTCTTTAGCTGAATCAGGCAAGCTATCGAGTGAATCACTGGCTTGCTGTAATAGCGGGTAAAAGCCTTCTAGTAGATTCCGAAGTTCTTGGTTGAGCTGTTCAGATTCAATCTCGCTTTGGTACAACAGACTGAGGCTATTGTTAACTTGAGCGATAAGATCTTTAAAATAGGAGTGATAATCCGGAAATTGCACCATAACGCTATTCATGACTGAAATAGCGCCTTCAATTTTTAGCATCGCTTGTTTACGCTCTAAATTGGATTCCGCGTCACTGAGTTGAGATGAGGTTGTGATAATGATACGCACCATGTCATTTAAGCGAGCTGCGTTATCTAAAGCGGGGATTTCACTCTCTTTTAGCTCAACAAGGCGTTGATTTAGTTTGTCAAAAGTGAAACTGGAGACTACCGAGAGGAAGATGGTGGTCATCGATAACATGGCTAACGCCAACACCAAACGCAGCTCTATGCCTTTCCAACCAAACCACTTACGACGAGGAATCTTGATCGGAAATGGACGTTCAAAACGGTCCTTGTTATCTATCACCTCTGAGACACGACTACTCACTCGCCCCACCTTCTCCTTATCAAATCACCAACATTAAAGGTCAATGATTCAATCCGTTAGGTGGTTAGCCCAACTTAAAGCCATTTCAATAGTTTTAGTGAAACTATGAAAATAAGAGCAATCATTAACATTTCACATAAAACACTATAACAAATATTTTATAAACCCTAGACTGTCTGTTTTGAGAGAGAAGAAAGTGACGTCACCGACAGAAACGTGATTACTCTATCAATACAAAAAATCGCATAGGCTTTCATCTATGCGAGTTCATCTGTATCACGTCAATTTAATGCTTGAGACTCAACGAGTTAAAGAATGATCATTCCACCTCGATAAGTCAGTGCTGGCGGCACGTCTTGACCAAGTAATACAGGTCCATCAAGATCGACAATGTCAGATTGCGCGGCGATTGGCAACGCTGAACGCATTGCCAATGAAGTGCCAAGCATACAGCCCGACATAAGAGTAAAACCAAGTCTTTGCGCTTCTTCGGCAAGTGCTAACGCTTCTGTCAGACCACCGGTTTTATCAAGCTTGATGTTAACCACTTCATACTTGCCCAATAGCGACGAAAGCTGCGACGTGGTGTGGCAACTTTCATCAGCGCACAATGGGATTGGATGCTTGATGTGTGCTAGTGAAGCATCATGCTGTTGCGGCAGAGGCTGTTCTATCATCGCGATATCAAACTCAGCCAATTGATTAAACAGCTCCTCGAGATTAAGCCCTGTCCATGCTTCATTGGCATCAAGTACCATTTTGACTCCAGGCGCGGCACTTCGGACAGCACTCACTCGCTCTACCACTTGCTCACCATCTAGCTTCACTTTTAAGAGTTTTGCACCATTAGCCACATAATCACGAGCTTGTGTTGCCATCGCTTCTGGTGTGCCAATCGAAACCGTCATTGCCGTAACTATTTGAGCGGGTAACTCAAACATACTATTTGGAAATGCCTGCTCGTTTTTCTGCGCTTCAAAATCCCAAAGCGCACAATCGACAGCATTACGAGCAGCTCCCTCAGTCAATAAAGACTGAAGATAATCTCTTAATTCAGCCGGCTCAGTCATACCACGTTCAAAGGCCGTTTCAAGAAAGCTCGCGGCTTGTTGAATTTGCGCCAATACAGATTCGGATGACTCACCATAACGTGGGTAAGGAGTACACTCACCCTGCATTTGTTTACCATTGTGCTCAATGTAAACGCGAACAACATGACACTCTGTTCGGCTACCTCGAGAGATGCGAAAAGGCGTTTGCATCGCGATAGTAATTGGTTCTGCTGTAATCTTCATAATTTCACTCGGTTAATGTTCGCTTTAACAAATGGAAACGTAGAAATGATTAAATCGTTAAAGTGAATGTCGCAAATGATCAGTGATAGGTTGTACACCAAATCGCACTGGATCCGTCACTGGCACTTGATAGGTCTCGGTCCATTCTTGACACAATATTTCAGCCTCTTCAATGCTAATCGCCGATGTATTAAGGCATATCCCCACTAGCTTCACGTCTGGATTTGTTAATCGCGCGGCTTGTAAATTCGCATCAATAGTTTGCTCTATTGTCGGCAATTTGGCATGCGGTAGATTGCGAATATATGGTCGCCCTACTTCATGACATAGCAATAAAGCATCAGCTTGCGCACCATGTAATAAACCCAAACTCACTCCTGCAAAAGAGGGATTGAACAAAGAGCCCTGCCCTTCAATGATGTCCCATTCGTGGTCAGTAAAACCTGGGCTAATCGCTTCAACCGCACCAGAAATGAAATCTGCCACCACTGCATCAATCGAAATACCGCTGCCTTCAATCAAAATACCAGTTTGCCCTGTCGCTTTGAATTGAGCAGATATTCCCGCTTCTTTAAGCGATTTTTCTATCGCCAATGCAGAAAACATCTTGCCAACCGAGCAATCGGTTCCGACAGTGAGCAGGCGCTTCCCTTGGCGAGGCTTGCCATTACCAACGTTTAGAACACCATCAAAATGGCGCACATCATGAAGCTTAGTCAATCCTCGCTGCTGCATGTCAACAAGCGGTGAAAATTCCCTCAATCGCTGGTGCATGCCCGATGCAATCTCAAATCCCATTTCTGCAGCTGCCAGTATGGTTGGTTGCCATGACTCCGGGATCACGCCACCCGAATTGGCTGTACCAATGACGAGCGTTTTCGCTCCCTGCGCTTGTGCCTCTTGCAAGGTCATATCCGGCAAACTAAGAGAAACTGTCTCTGCTGTTAAACGTAATTGACCGAGGCAGATTTCAGGGCGCCATTGGTGAATACCACGAGCGGTTTTTGCAGCCAATGGGTCTGTAACATCCCCAAGAAAAAGAAGGTAAGGTTGAGCAATAGACATGAGCATTCCTAGTTAATAAGTCCTTGTATGGATTTACTTTAATTAAGAAATTTAGCCCTGCCGAATACGAATTCATGGCGCACCTATAACATGATGTTATAAGTTGTAAACTGAGCGAAAAATAGGGTGATAGATAAAGTTAATCGTTCCCTAACAAGAACCCTTCAGTACTGCAATGAATTTCTTGGCAACAATCGACTGCGGCGTGTGCTCGGCATACAAAGTCGATACTGAGAATGGAATCTCAGGCTGCAGCGACAACACACAAACAGCATCCTCATTTTGGTACTGTTCTGCCGTCCACGGATCGACAATCGCAAAACCTGCTTGATGCTTAACCAGCTCCGCCGCAGCGCTGTATCCGCGTACCGATATCGGATGTTGATAATGCTCATCACGTGCAGTCAAGCTTTGATGGACCAGCAAACCCAGTGGATCACGATTATCGAGCCCGATGATTGGCAACGGATAATTGATTAAGTCATCAAGGGTTAAGCATGCTAGTAGATGCTCAACGGTGTTAGATGGAACCAGAACCTGAAGGGATTTGGTTAATAGCGTTTCTGACAATATCGCAGGCGGTGCTTCATCTCCAAATGCGATAGCAATATCGAGTTCATGCTTTAACAACCCTGAACACAATTCGTCGCGATTGGCTGTCAGTAATTCAAAAGAGAGCTCTTGCTCGCGAGACATTTGGGCGATCACTGGTGTTAATAATTTAGTCGCCAATATTGGTGGTGCACCAATACGTAAATGCTGATGGCCTTGCTTCACTTTGTTAGTTAAAGAACGGAATTGCCCCAGTTGTTGGTAGACCTTCTCCGCTTCTGGCAACAAAGTTTTCGCTTCAACTGTTGGCACCAGTCTGCCTTTAACACGCTCAAATAAGCCAAACCCAAGCTGTTGCTCGGTGTGCCCTAAAATACGTGTCACGTTTGGCTGAGATACATGCAAACTTCGTGCAGCTCCAGATACGGTTCCGGTCTGCATAATGGCGTAAAAGACTTCCAGTTGTCTTAGGTTCAAATCGGTGTCCTTGTGATTGGCGAGCGCAAATAAGCCATTAGACTAACATATAGATTGCTATTAGAAGCTGACATAAACGAAGGTTACATAGCCTCCTCGTTGGATGTGTTGGTCATGTAATTCATTGGTGTCATGCCTGTTTTCTGACGAAAGAAATGAATAAATGCACTGTCACTGGAGAACTCCAACCTATCGGCGACATCCGATATGCGCATACCACTCGACAGCAATTCAATCGCACCCAACAAGCGCCACTGCTGACGCCAACTTTGATATGGCATCCCGGTTTCTTTATTAAAGATCCGAGTGATCGTCTTTTCGCTCGCTCCAACAACCTCACTCAATTGTGCCAACGACGGTGCCATAAAATCTTTGTTATCAATATCAGATAACCAAGATTTGAGACGGTGGTCTTGAGGTAACGGCAATGACAAGTACACCTCTTGCGAGTCGTTCAACTCTTCGATAAACAAATTCAACGTATTAATTTGCTCATTATTCGGCTTATCAAATGCCCAAAATGCCATTCGTTCTATCAAGACTCTCATTAACGCAGTGATATCGAAAATCATCACACCTCTAGGCAAGCGCTCTGACAAGGATTGATCAAAGTACAGTGAGCGATATTGGGTAATGTTAGTCATCTGAGCATCATGTTGGACGCCTTTCGGGATCCATGCAGCCCTCATTGGGGGCAAGACATACTTCACATCTTCCAATGTGATAGTCATGCATCCGTGCTTCGAAAACATTAACTGGTCTTTGTCATGAAAATGTATGCCGGAAGCGTGATTAGAAACCTCAGCAGCAATACCAACGACTAACCCGTTATGGTCGTCTGCACAAAAGTCATCTTGTTCTGAAATCAACGCCATTGAGCAACCCGTCCTTATTTCGATATTTTATGTCCAAATCTCATTATAAGACATTAGCACATAATGCCTAGAATAGTACCTGTTCTGTTACCCCCCTGATTAAAAGGTTCAGGAAATAACTAAATCATTACGATGTTAATTAGAGGTATTTAAAAACAAAAAATGAACAAGATAATTGGAAAAATTTCGATCCCATTGGCGGTTGTGTTGCTAATGTTTCCACAAATAGTAGAAACCATGTATAGCCCGGCTCTGACTTCTGTAAAAAACCACTTTGGGGTTAGTAGCAGTGAAGCGGCACAAGCGATGTCTATATTCTTCATTGCTTTTGCATTCGGAGTCGTATTCTGGGGGCGCATGTGTGATGTATTGGGAAGACGAGTCTCTACATTATTTGGGTTAGTCGTATTTATCATTGCAGCACTATTTACCATGTTAGCGCCAACATTCACTTTAATGCTCACGGGCTTTGGCTGCTGTGCTTTTGGTGCTGCTGTTGGTTCTGTTTGCACACAGACTATTATCCGTGATGGTTATCAAGGTAAAGAACTCAGCCACGTCTTCTCGATTGTGGGCACCTCTATTGGTATCAGCCCTGTTGTTGGGATGTTGGCTGGTAGTTGGTTGACGTCTGTGGGTGGCTATAAATGGGTATTCATGGCGATGGTAGTAATTGTGGCTATCTTACTGATTTGGTCACTAGGCAAACTGCCAGAAACAAAGCCTGCAAATACAAAAAGAGACAGCCTAATCTCTGTCGCTATAAAAATGCTTACCGATGTACACATCTGGTACGTAACGTTTATGGTTGGGCTATTTAATATAGCACTATTCTCGTACTACAGTATTGCCCCGTTTATGTTTGAGCAATTAGGGGCAAGTGTGAACTTTTTTGGTAATACCGGTTTTATTCTTGCGATGGGTTCAGTACTCGGTTCTGTCATTAACATGAAGCTAATTCGAATGCATTTAAGTCATGACAAAATTGTAGCGTTTGCGTCTTGCCTATTACTGGTTGCAGGCATGGGTGTGTTTATCATGCAGGAATCCATTTGGTTCTTCATCCCAATGGTATTTGTATCGCTATCATTCGGACTTGCATTACCGAATTTGCTTAGTTGTGCTTTGACTAAGTATCACGACCACCTAGGCAGTGCCGGAGCTCTATTAGGCCTGTTCTATTACTTAATTATTGGCTTGGGCTTACATAGAGCAGCCGAGTTCGCCAACTTAGCATTGACGCTTTTAGCTTGCGCTGTTACCGCTATTATATTGGTTATCATGCACACACTGCATCAGATGAAACACCAATAGCCTCCCCCCTTAAAATAAAAAACCACCTTATTAGGTGGTTTTTTTATTACGGACATAAGTTATCAAATACAAAGGTAACTCAAATGACAACATTACTTTATATCGTGTTATCTATTGCGACCATCTTATTCATATTTGTCATCGTCAAATATATTTTAAACCTGTTTACTTTCGACTTTAGCGATATTGAGTTTTAAAAATATCTAACAACGAGCGTCAGACTAGCACTTCTCTTTGATAACTAGATGGTTGCGATTATCACGGCTTTTCTTAATCAACTCGTTGCTCTCGTCCATTTCATCTGACTTAGCAAGGCGATCATAAAGCAGCACATTCACGGTTGCAGCCAAGTTCATGCACCCAACCGTTGGCACGTACAACACGTGATCTGCTCTATCAGCAACATCTTGAGTAATAGAGCCATCTTCTGGGCCGAAAATGTAAATCGCATTTTCTGGGTGTTTAAAACGTGGCAGTGGCGTAGCACCTTCCGCAAGTTCCACACAAACGATTTTGGTTTCAGGGGCAAGGTTATCTAAAAACGACTCAACGCCCGTCAACGGAATAGTACGCGTAGCACTCTTGGTATCAGTGTGAAATTTAGCGGCTTTTTCGTAGCGTTGCCCTGTGTATTTAACTTCGTCGACCTGATAACAACCAGCCGCACGCATGACAGCACCTACGTTTGTCGGGCTTTTAGGGTTAGTTAAACCAATAGTCACATGACTTTTGTTCATGAATCTTTCTCACTTAACGAATAGACATAGCAGGGTTCTACAAAGCGTCGCATTTTAACAAAGCAACGTCGAATTCAAAAGCATCGAAACAAAAGGCCCGAACCAAAAGGACTTTCTCAACATCAAGCCTGATTGGAACAAATGTCACAACAAACATCTAACAGCCATCATATTTATAAAACAAAATAGCTCTGGGGTAACAATTCATCAATAAGCTCATTTACAAATAGCAACTGCATTCATATTGTGTTTTAAATTGCACAAGACGATCAAACAGGAAGTAGACATGACCCTAACCATCAAAAAACGTCTTTATATTCTCTCTTTCATTCCTCTGCTACTGATGGCCATCGGAATGATAAGCGTAACATATATGAAGAGTGCAGCGCTGACCGCGCAACAAGTCGAATCCACACGTAGCAAAATGATGGCCATGAAAGAAAAGGAACTTAAAGCTTATCTACAGATGGCCCAGTCTTCTATCAGCCCGCTCTTAGAACGAGGCGCAACATTAGAAGAGGCCTTACCAACCTTAAGAACACTTGAGTATGGCGAGTCGGGCTATATATTTGGTTACGACTCTAAAGGAGTGAGAATATTCGCAGGGCAAAACACCGATGGTATTGGAAAAAATTATTATGACCTGCAAGATAAAAAAGGCCATTATCTCATTCGTGATCTTATTAAGAACTCAAAGCTTGGCAAATTCACTACCTACTATTTTCCAAAACTTGGCCAGTCGGAAGCACTACCAAAACTCAGCTACTCAGTATTTATTCCGCAATGGGACTTGATGCTTGGCACTGGCTTTTACACAGACGACATTGATGCAGTCATCGCCGAGATGAAAGAGAGTTCAAACGTTGCACTACAAGGCTCACTCACCGCGATTACACTTTTTTGTGGTTTAATCGCTCTATTGGTTGCCCTATTCGCCGTTGCTGTAAACCGTACTATTATGAAGCCCATAGAACAGTTCGATCTATCAATTAAGGCTTTCGCAACTGGTGAAGCCGACTTAACAGCTCGAATGGAAACATTAAAAGTACCGGAATTCGCGAAGCTTAGCGAAAACTTCAATGCTTTTGTTACTAACCTGCAAACCATTATTCGCAGTGTAAGCGAGGTAGGTCAACAAGTTGTATCTGAAACATCCAGCATGTCTTCTCGCGCAGCTCAAGTTGATGAACTCGCGACAGGGCAACGGGAAGAAACTGAACAAGTCGCTACCGCTATGACAGAGATGACAACAACGGCTCAGGAGATATCAAGCAACGCTAGCCAAGCGGCGGATTCAGCGAAACTTGCAGAGGGCAATGCCAAAGAAGCTCAGCAAATCGTAAACGCGGCGGCTGATTCAGTAGCTGTTTTAGCTAGTGAGGTATCGGAGGCTAACGCTGTCGTATCTCGTTTAGAAGACGATGTACAGAACATCTCCTCTTCGTTAGCAGTCATTCAAGACATTGCCGAGCAAACCAATCTATTGGCACTGAATGCTGCAATTGAAGCCGCTCGAGCAGGTGAACAAGGCCGTGGGTTTGCAGTAGTCGCCGATGAGGTTCGTAAGCTAGCGAGCCGAACTCAGGAGAGTACAGGCGACATACATAAAATGATTGAGCAGCTAAAAGCCGCTTCAGATGCCGCAGTGAAAGCGATGGATTCAAGTCAGAATAGAAGTACTCAAACCGTCGAAGAGGCGAACGCTGCCGCGGCTGCACTGGCGAAGATCCAAGAATCAATCGATACGATCATGGATATGAACTCGCTTATTGCGACAGCAACCGAACAACAAAATATTGTCGGCCAAGAGATATCTCAGCGTATTGTCGTCATATCAGACCAAAGCTCTCAATCGGCATCGCTAGCCAACCAAAACCGCGCTGGTAGCCAAAACCTCAATAACCGCGCGAATGAGCTTTACCATTTGGTCGACCGTTTCACGGTCTGATGTGAAGCGTTCAATAAAAAGTAACGTTAACAAAAGAGCTTTAGAGTTTAGTTTCTTCAGCTCTTTTTTACGTCTATGAACAGACTGTTCAAAACTAATCTAATTGCTCAGAAAGAAAATCCACCAGCAGGCGAACTTTGGAAGATAAGTTTCGGTTTTGAGGATATAGCGCCCAGATCCCTTCTTTATCGTCTCGATAATCAGAAAGCACCTCAACTAACTCTCCAGAGTCTAGATCTTCACTCACATAATATTCTGGTAACTGTACCAAACCTATGCTTTGCTTCGCTGCATCTAATAAAGCCAAGCCACTATTACACTTGATACGTCCATTAACGCGAACTGAGCGAGGACGACCATTTTCCTTAAAACGCCAGTGCTCAAAGCCACCAACTAAACACTGATGATTACTCAGCTCAGAGAGCGTATGTGGTTCACCGTAACGTTCAATGTACTCCGGGCTTGCGCATACGTAGAGCTGTCGTTGAGAAAGCTTCTTTGCCACCAGGCTAGAATCTTCTAGTCGACCAAGACGGATCGCGACATCGACACCAGAGTCGATTAAGTCGAGCTTTTGGTTGGTCAGCATTAACTCTAATTCTACTTGCGGGTGAAGCTTTAAAAATTGGTGAAGTATTGGGGCTAGTTGACGCTCACCATAGGTGACCGGTGCTGTCACTTTTAGCAATCCTTTCGGGGTCGATTGCATTTGTGTTACCGCCAGTTCCGCAATTTCTAAGCCCTCGACCAGCAACTTACACTGCTGATAATAGAGCTGCCCTGCTTCTGTTAGCGAAACCTTTCGAGTCGTTCGGTTAAGCAGTTTCACCGCGAGACGTTCCTCGAGGTTTGCTACTCTGCGACTTATTTGAGCGACCGATGTAGCAAGCTTCTGCGCAGCACCAGTAAAACTCTCACGCTCTGCGACTGCAACAAACTCACTTACCCCTTCCCAATTGGCCATGCCTTTACCTTGTACTGAACTACGGATACCAATGCAGTGTATTGAAGTTACCGATCTCTGTCACCTTAATCAGCAGACTTTACCAATAAATATCAGTTACCTTTGGTGTCAGACTTTTTCAAGCGGCTTTGTTTTAGGTTCAAATATCGACTAATTTTGAATTATTTTTGTCGAATCCTCTCAAATAGTGGAGAAGTATCAGAAATAACACCATAATATACGGCTCTAAAATAAGTAGGTAAGAACATGAAAATTTGTGGTGTTGAAATCAAAGGTAACGATGCAGTCATCTGTCTTCTTTCTCTGTCAGATGGTGTATTTAACATCCCTGATTGCCGAGTTTCTAAGGTTTCTATCAGTGACGCTAACGACACACAGAATATGAAAGACTTTCAATTCTCTTTTGCAAAGTTAATGGAAGATTACCAAGTAGAAAAAGTAGTGATTCGCCAACGCCAAACTAAAGGCAAATTTGCTGGCGGTGGCTTCGGCTTCAAGCTAGAGGCTGCGATCCAACTGATCGACGGTCTAAACGTTGAAGTTGTTTCTCCGGCAGACATCAAAGAGAGCCTAAAGCGCAACCCTCTAATGATGAAGTTCAAAGAGACGGGTCTTAAGCAGTACCAAGAAGCACCGTTTACAACGGCTTACGCTTGCTTGATGAAGCGCTAATCCAAAGCCGCTAGAAAGTTATTGATAGAGTAAGAGCCTGAGTATTCAGGCTCTTTTTGTTTTTAACGGTTTAAAGCCGCTGGTCTTCGGAACCTAATCAATTCGGGCTTCTTCACTACCAGATAAACCGCAGTGGCTGACAGCGCAAAGCCCATTGCACCATAGACATCGAATGACTCGCCGAAGATAAGCCACGCTTGAATTGCGGTCGTCGGTGGGACGAGATAAAACACTGATGCCACATTTGAAGACGCCCCATTCTCCACCATGTAAAGCAACAACAGTATTGCGACACAAGATAGAACGACCACCAGCCAAATCAGCGTTAACGTGAATTCTAGCGTCCAGTTCACCTGCATGGTTTCGTAACGCATAGCGAAAGGCAGGAACAACGCTGTCGAGGCCATGTACTGCACCATTGCACCGCCTACCATGTCTGTCCCCTTACAGAAACGCTTTTGATATAAAGTGCCGCACGTAATACCTACCAATGAGACTAAACATAACAGTGTCGCCAGGCCTTTTTGGTCATCTGATTGCCATGCAATATTCCCCATTAACACTAAACTAATACCCGCAAAACCGAGTGCCAAGCCAAGCCATTGCGCAAAGTTAAAACGCTGTGAGGTGCAGCTGACCATGATCAGCGCGGTAAGAATAGGTTGTAGACCCACCAATAAAGAACTCAACCCAGCAGGCATACCCATATCAATCGCCAAATAGGTCCCGCCTAGGTAAAAACCGTGAATCAAAATACCGACCAAACAAGCATGAAAAAATGCTCGACCACGAGGAATACGACGCTTAAGAATGGCAATCAAAACCAAGAACAGCCCTACGTTAGCTATCATCCTAAGTGACAATAATGTTGCGGGCTCAGCGTATTCCACACCAAGACGTGCGCCCACAAAACCTGACGACCACAATATTACAAACACGAACGGAATCATTTTAATAAGCATTACAAACCTCTGGTCAACTCTTCATCAATGCTGTTACCTTAGTTGGGTACAGATAACTAATAAAGATACAGATATAACACTTTAAATGGTTACAGATTGATAATTATGGAACGGGAGAACAGCGTGGAAACAGAAGTCAGCGGCAATAAATACCTTGCCACCGAGCAACACATTAAAGCTCAAATTGACAAAGGGCTCTTTCACCCTGACGATCGCTTACCCTCAATCCGACAACTAAGCGAGCAACTGGGTGTGAGCAAAAACACCGTGATTCGAGCCTACCAAGAACTCGAAGCAACAGGTTGGGTGTATTCCGTTCCCAAGTCGGGTTATCGCGTCAAAGTTCCGAATACAACGAGTTGGGATGCGCCAAGCCAACCTCAAAAAGTTGATCTGTTATCTGTCACTAAATCTGTGCTCTCCCGTCCAAGTGGGCGTTTAAAGTTACAATCAGGCTCTGCTCACCCAAACATTAACACCCCCGCCATTCGTAGCCTGTACGCTGAAATTGGTCGCCACAGCCGCTTGCAGACTCAACTTCCCGGCTATTATCAACTCCCCCCTGGCGACGAACAATTAGTAAAACAATTGTTAAAGATCACCCATGATCTTGGTGTGCCTTCGGGATCGAAAGAAATTGCGATTACTCACGGCGCGCAGCAAGCGATCAGTTTAGCGCTGCGTGCGTTAACCAAACCTGGCGATATCGTTGTGGTTGAATCTCCCTGTTACTTTGGCAACTTGCTACTGCTGGAATCATTGAGTCTACAAGCGCTTGAAATCCCAAGCAGTGTGAGCCACGGAATCGATATTCAAGCACTACAAAATGCCTTAAATCAATGGGAAGTGAAAACACTGCTGCTGACACCAAACTTTACTAACCCAACTGGGTCGAGAATGCCTCTGGCGAATCGAAAAGCACTATTGGAGATAACTGGCTCTTTGCCGATTATTGAAGATGATGTATTCGGAAGCTTGGCGTTTGATGCTCCACTTGCGAGCTTGAAAGAACTGGATGACAAAGACCGAGTGATCTACGTGAACTCTCTATCCAAAACTTTAGACTCTCGCCTACGTTTGGGCTGGTTGCTTTCTGGTCGCTATCAACCTTTAATCGAAAAGTACCTACTGTGTGACAACATGGGCAGCTCTAACCTGATGCAGTCAGCCGTCGGCCAGTTTCTGACCACAGGAAAGTATCGCAGTCATTTATCTAAGATGAAACGACTCTATCAAACTAACCAAAAGCAGTTTCAAAGTCTTTTGATTCAAGCATTAGATAGTTACCCACATCTTGTTGGCCGCTACCACCTTTCCAAACCTGAAGGGGCATTTATAAACTGGATAACGCTCCCCGAATCACTCGACAGTTATGCCGTCTACCAAGAATGCTTGAAACACAAAATCGGTATTTTACCTGGTACTATTTTTGGTACACACGATCAATACAAACATTGCCTGCGCTTTACTGTCGCGAACATTGAAGAGAGCAAGGATTGGAAAGAAGGAATCGCAACTCTGGCGAAAATTATCGCGAAGCATGTGCGTTAACTGCACATAAGAGTACCTCTCACCGATATAAGAAAAGCTCCTCTCATTTTGGTAGCAAAGATAAACTATGAAGTTGTAGTCAGGTCAACAGCATTTTAGAACAGCAGCAATTTGAGACAGGGCAACCAAATACAAATCAATCGCCGTTGGACACAAAAGAACCAGCGCAAAACTACAAAACAGCAAACGATACATAACCCCCTCACATAATTGGTGTGAGGATAATAAGAGCGAAGTGCCCAACTACCGAGTGGCTTCTACGACAACGGTTCTTTCCATTTACGACAAACCATCAAGATATGAATAAAGTGACAGTAGTGGATTAATAAAAAAGCAAGTATCTGAGTCGATTTTAGGGAAATAACAATTCGACCTAACTTGCCAAAGCTAGACAATTATTAAGTGGTGATAAATTTGTAAAGGTTATAAAAACGATAAAAACAATCACCACCCAAATGCCTTAAGGTAAAATTCATATACACAACAAATTTCAGCTTAATTATTTTAGAAAAATTCAAAAATAATTAGAAAATAAGCCCTAACTTTACTGAGTAATTTGTTAGGCTTGGCAACAAATATTTACAATCCAACTAAAAGTTAATTGGATACTTAGAGGTTGCTTTTTTGAATATGAAATTATTCGGCAGTTCTTTGATTCTTTCAGGAACTGCATTAGGGGCTGGCATGCTTGCTATTCCCATGGTGTTGGCTCAATTTGGATTCATGATCAGCTCAGTGCTGATGCTACTCATCTTTATCGGCACCACATACTCAGCTCTCCTATTAGCAGAAGCGTGTACCAAAACCAAAGATAACAGTGGCATGAGCAGTGTTGCTTACCTCACTCTGGGCAGCAAAGGAAAACACTTTATCAATGCACTCTTTTACCTGCTGCTAGTATGCATGTTGATCGCTTATATCCTGGGTGTCGGAGACATCATCCATAAGCTTTTACTCGATGTTGGTGTAGATGTGTCTACCTCTGCAGCTTACACAGCTTTTAGCCTATTAACGGGTGTGATTGTTGTGGCAGGCAAGTCTTACATCGACAAACTGAATCGTGGCTTATTCATCTTGATGGTGGTGATGCTGTTTATTGTTATTGCCTCTCTGTTTAGCAATATTCGCCTTGATTACCTGACTCAAACTAGCCAATACACGGCGAATGACGTGGTGCAATACAGCGCGGTTATCTTTACCAGCTTTGCATCTATGGTGGTGATCCCGTCATTGGTTATCTACAACCGTGAAGCGACTCAAAAGCAGATCCGCAATATGATTCTATTGGGCTCTGTGATCCCTCTAGTCTGCTACCTCACTTGGCTGTTCGCGATTATCGGAAACCTTGGTACAGACGCGATCAGTCAGTTCCACAACATCTCAGAGCTCATCTCTGCGTTTAGTGGTCAATCGTCTTGGCTAAAAGTCGTGATTGCACTGTTTTCTGCGCTTGCTTTGGTGACCTCTTTCCTTGGTGTATCCATGGCGCTATTCGACCAAAACAAAGATGCGGTGACTAATAACAAGTTCATGGCTTACGCTTTGACCTTTGTGTTGCCTTTGATATTAGCTGAGCTGTTCGCTAGCCAATTCGTCAGCATGTTGGACTATGCTGGCATGGTGTTGGTGTTCCTCGCGATTTGGGGCCCTCTCGCAATGGTAGTTAAGGTTCGCAGACCTGACTTCCCTCACCTACAAACCGAGGGCAGCTACACTGTAGCAGGCGGCGACACTGCACTTGTTGCTACCTTTGGCTATGGTGCGTTAATTTTCGTGTCTTGGTTTATGGGTTAGAGTTTTAGGGCTAGCCCAAACGTCTTTAATAAAAAAGCCCGTGAATCCTGTGATTCACGGGCTTTTTAAGTTTTATTTATGCAGCTTCGTTTGGGCGTCTTCGAACTAGCTCTTAAACGTACTCGCTATCTCTTTCAATGAAGCCGCGAGTTCAGCTTGCTCTTTGGCGGTTGCTGCAATTTGAGTTGCGCCTGTGGTCGACTCCGTCGATTTCTGCTCTACTGCCATCACGTTTTGCGCGATCTTTTGAGTCACAACGGCTTGCTCTTCCGTTGCTGTGGCGATCTGTTCGGTCATGCTAAATATCTCGCTCACCGATGCAGAGATACCTTGTAAGGTGTGCTCAACCTCTTTTGAATCCTCAACTGCTTTAAACGACATCTTCTGACTGTTATCAATAACATTGAACGCCGTCTGCACATCATACTGTAGCGAGCTGATAAAGCCTTCAATTTCCGCTGTTGATTGCTGGGTACGTTGCGCCAGAGTACGAACTTCATCGGCAACTACCGCAAATCCACGACCTTGATCACCCGCTCGGGCTGCTTCAATTGCCGCGTTCAATGCCAGTAGATTAGTTTGCTCTGCTACCGACTTAATCACATCAATCACGCTATTAATGTTATTGCTACTCTCGTGTAGATGCGTGATCTTTTCCGCTAGGTCATTAATTTCGGATGCCAGCTTTTCTATAGAGCGGTAAGAGCTTTGAACCGTACTCAAACCTTCTTGAGACTGCTCATCGACCAATTTAGCAGAGCTTGCTGTCTGCTGAGTGTTAGCCGCCACCTCATTTACCGTTGCTGATAACTCTTCTGTTGCCGTCGAAACTAAACCGATTTGATCTTGTTGTTGAACCAAGGTGTTCGTGTTGTAGTAACAAGTTTGCGAGGTTTCTTCAGCAGCTAAAGCTAAGGTCAGACTCGATTGAGACAGATTGTCGATAACATTCGAAAACTTTTCTAACGTTTCGTTCAGTGCCGAAGATATCTGTCCAAGCTCGCTGTTACCTACGTACTTAGCACGAACCGTTAGATCATTGTCATTACGCACTTTAGACAACATCACCATCAGATCTTTTACTCTCATCGTTAGGTCGCTGATCGCCTTAAAGCTCACGAAGGTCGCAAATAAGGAGACCAAAGCAAACAGACCGATACACATCATCATCGCAGACTGCGCCTCTGACATCTTTTTCTCAGTCAACGCAATCAATGAGTCTGCTAACTGATTCTCGGTTTTCTTCAACTGAACAATACGGCCTGTCGCTTGAGCGAACCAATACACAGGGTCGACATCAAAACCACTCATCTTAGATTCCGCCAAACTGCGAAGTTTCTCTACCTCTGCCACTGAACGATCATTCAATTTCTGCTCTAAGAAGCGAACATTGTCTGGGGAACTCAACACCTCAAAGTTTGAGAAGTAGGTATTTTGCTCTGTTACCAAAGAGATGAATTTCACGAGCATACCTGGGCCAAACTCGTTTTTGGAAAAGGTATTATTCAGCACAGCACGCTCAATACCCGCACGCTCTTTTCCTTGCAAAAAGTTGTAATAAGCGATGGTTTCCGTAGTGATGGTGGCATCAGAGCTTAGCTCTGCGATTAACGCCGAGACACTCAATAATTTTGCGTTTAGTTTTGTGTAATAGCCCAAAGCTTCAGAAAGTGGTATCGACTGAGAATCAACTCGGTTACGAATAGAAGTAATTTGGTTAAGACTTTGGCTAATTTCATTGTTCAGGCGAGTAAACTGCGCTAAATCAATCGCTGCAGACTGCCAATATTCGTTTCTCTGAGCACGTCTATTATCCGCACTGGTTCTTTGGGATTGAAGTTCACTAACAAACTTAGTGCCCTTCGACCCGATAAAACCTGCCGTCATACCACGTTCTTTTTGTAGCTCATGCACAAGTTCGCTGTACATAACCGACAAACGAGTCAGTTGGTTTAATGACGACATTTCGCTGGTCGTTTCTACGCTTTTAGAAATGGTAGAAGCACTCAGCCATAGAAACCCTAAGATCGGTAAAATAAGCAAAGCGATGATTTTTTGCTTAAAAGACATATCGGTTAATTTCATTGTTATTTCCTGGCAGCTGACGAATCTTTATCTGTTATGTAATTAGACACACTTCAAAAGTGGTGCGCCTTTACTAATTAGTTAATCAATTAACGTGCCATGTTATCGGCAATCGATGACGCTAGCATTTAACCTTACAAAACCCATTGGTTTATTTATAAATCTTTTAGCTATGCAACCTTACCGAACACAAAAACCGTGCAACAACACATTTACGACACAAGTGACTGAAAAATAGTGCTTGTTATTAATAGTAAAGAGGTAGGTAAACACTAAACCTCGGCTGAATACTCACTACATATTGAGCAGCAACTATGTATAATGCCGCTCCGAAAAGTTAACAATTCAATCAACTAAAAAGCATAACCTGAGGTATTTATGGACTGTCCAGCTTGCGAAGAACACATTGGATGGGAGTGGGTAGAAGAGGAAGCCATCGAGCCCAATGAAGAGTTCGACTGCCCTGAATGTGAAGCAACTCTGATGTACACCATCGATGAAGGCACTTATTACGGTGCACAACATAAAACCGTCGAAGTCGTCGACGACTAGCCTTAATTAGACTCGTTATTAAGCTGGGAAAAATGGTCACTTAAATGATGTTTTCCCACGCATGGCGCAATGGCATCACCTTCCATTACGCTCAAGAAAAACTCTGCAGGTCCAACTCGACTTTCCGGTAGCCGCCTTATCACGCACAAAGCCAATGTCCTCACCCAGTCGGGAACATAAGTAATTTGCGCTGTTTTACCCTGAGACTGAAAAGCAAGCTCTGCTATTTGTGTTGCACTGAGGATATCTGGACCACCCACATCCAATTCTGTTTCGTCATTAGGTAACGAGGCCAAGATAAATTCGGATAGATCTACGCCATGAATTGCATTCAAACGAACAGCCCCTGAACCAAAAAGGTGCACCCTTCCCGCCTTAGCCATATTGTAGAACTCTTCGATGTCGGCAAAAAATCCATTCGGACGAATCACACAAGGCGCTAATTGTACTGATGCCAATAATCGCTGTGCAAAGCGCTCTTTTGCTTCAAGTAAGCGAACGTTTTTAATCACGTTCGCCCTAAATGCCGATACATAAACAAACTTCTTAACCCCTGCTCGCTCCGCTTCTTCCAGCAGGTTTAGGTTGGCTTGATAGTCGACATCCATATAACTCAGCCCCTCTTTCTGACGTGTGATACCAACACAAGAGATGACGACATCAATCTCATCACAGCACCCTTTTAGACTCTCGGAAGCGGTCACTTGTGCGATCTGAATTTGAGAATCGTTCAAGCCGAGAGCCTTCAATTTGTCCGCACTGCGGGCCTGCGCTTTGAAATCAGCATCGCGCGCTTGGAGCGCTTCGATAAGATGACGACCTAAGTACCCTGTCGCCCCAGCCACTAGAATTCGGCTTTTAGGTTCATTCGTTACGTTCACTGGTAGATAACCTCATTTATTAAAAAGCCTCATTGATTAAACAGCTTCGTTTTCCGGACGGTAAGGTTCTTCTCGTAGAATATGACTGATTAATAACTTCAAATAAAACACAGGTAAAAACCATTCTAAGCCGACAGGTGACTCCACAACATAAAGCGATAAGATCAAGCTCAGTATATACAGAATCAAAGCAACTGGACGTTGTAAATAGAGTGCGGTTTTCAATACAAAGATACACGCCAACATCATGTAACCACCGGTCACTGCTACCCAAATCAGATTCAAATCCAAAAACAGCCAACTGAATAGCGTTAATTGAATGAAGTGAATGGCGATAAAGGTCATGTGTTGCTTAAAGCCTTCCCCTTCTCTGTGAAACCAGCGCTTGGCACTTGATGTCGCGTTGGTGATCACACCACCCAACATGTCGATGGTTAACAGAACTGCCGCTAGGTATTGTCCCCAAGACCAGCCCAACTCAGCATAACTGGCATATGCAGCGATCAGCGCCCCCGCAATCAACGGTATGTACAGTTGCAGGTTCTTCTCTGCGGATGTCGCCCCCGGACCAATAAATCTATCTAGCCCACCTAAGAAGCCCGCTCTGAATGGGGGCAGGTTCCAATCAATTCTCATAGTTACCTCGAATAATAGTCGTTTAACTTTTATTTAGAACATTTGGTCTTTTTAAATTAGATCGAAGTTTAACCACTGTAAAGAATTATTTTGACCACTTGGACTAATTTAAACTAAGATGGCACTGATCAGCTACATTAAACTATTGCTTCAGTAGCCTAAATTGACTGAACCTTAAACTATTGAACTCCGAGGAAGACTCATGCCAAAGATCGTCGATCATGACCAAAGACGCGAAGAGATCGCACTGAAAGCCGCTGGTGTATTTTTGGAGTTTGGTTATAAAGAACTCGGAATGAGACAACTGTGCTCACACCTCAACATGAGCAAAAGCGCGGTTTATCACTACTACAAAAGTAAAGATGAACTATTCAAGGCTGCGACCGAAGCCATTGTTCGACACGATGGTGGTAATCTCGCCGACTTGCCCCTTGCTGTTGATGCTACAGCCGGGCAAAAGATTGAAAACTTCCTCCATATCTTTCAAGCGATAGAGTCACGCTACTTCCAAGAGATGAAGTTGGTCTTTGATTACATTGATGTAATTGGTCAAGAAGCCGTAGCTGAAGATGCCAGCATCGAGATCGCCAACAATAAGTATCAACAGCTGCTCGCCCAATACATCGATGCCGAGAATGCGGTCGAGTTGTACAGCATCCTCATCGGCCTACTGACCCACCAAACCCTGTGTGGTGGAAAGCTTGAACCTGAGTATGTGCGTTCCGTGGCAAGTAAATACTTAAACTAGCCAGTCTTTCGAAAAGTAAGGGTATAGCCAAACAGTATCAAAGGTTTACTCGCTTTAAGCTAGTCGAATAAGGTTGCTTGTAGTCAAGCTAAACCAAACACACCTTTACCGGAACGAACGTACAGCATAAAATTTTGAACATATGTTCAGATTAATGAAGCAGACGTTATGTCCAAGACCGCGAAGTTCGATAGACAAGAAACAGTAGATAAGGCAACGAACCTTTATTGGGAAAAGGACTTCACGCGACTTTTATACATAACCTGCAATATGTGCTTGGTCTTCCTCCGGGTAGCGTCTACGCGACGTTTGGCAGCAAAGAGGGTCTGTTTAAAGAGACGCTTGCTCGCTATACCGAACTCGGCATTTTCAACCTTAACCGCTTTCGCAACGAAACAGACTCACCAATCAAAGCGCTTGAAAGCTTCGTAAAACGTGCAGTTGTTGAATCTAAACAAATTTACTTAACTCAATGGTTGAAGACGTATTTAAGTATCATCCTTTTAAAATGCTGAACTCAGACATATCAACAAAAAGATTCCACTGTTAGCTAAGGGCTAAATCGGAGTCTTTTTAGTTTTGAGCTAGTTAACTTTGTAGCCAATTAACTCTATAGTTTAAGGGTTATACCTTTCTCATGATCAGCGCCTGCGCATTGAAGAGCTGATGCGAACCACCACGATAAACTTTTCCTATGTCGACGTTCCTTAAAGGCCCCTTTTTCAGGCGACCCAGTTTGTCGCCAATAATTACACTTTCATGCTAAATTCGAAGTACCCCCCTAAATTCGCGACATATCTCTACCTTTCCAGCTGTCCAATGTGTCGTGAATTCGGTAGCCGAGTTCCATTTTCATGTTCTCTACCTGTTCGAAAGTTGAGCCAAACTGACCTCCAGCCAACAAGCCATCATCCCTTTTGGCGAAACTATAACCAGTCGATGCGCCACCGAAAACTGCCCATTTTGAGTCGAAGTTATAAACATAATCATAAGAGCCAGTCGTAGTTGTTTAGTCTGACTTCATACTATGCGCCACTCCTAACCGCCAACGATACCTATCATCGATCAACGCATGATAGCCGACCGCAGGCGTAAACTCCGACTCATTCTAAGCGGTGTAACCATCGAGTACACCTAAACTCACAAAGTGTTCAACGTCATCACTCACCGTAAACGCTTCACTCACCACGAATCCTGACAATATCACAGCAGGGACCACAAAGTACTTCACTCTTCCTCCAAAATATAAAACATCATTCAATTAAAGATTGCAGTAGCAGCTTCTGAAGGAAAGTAAAATGAGAAGTAAAAGAGACCAACAGGGCCAATAGCTTATGCAACAACTCAGAACGCGAGAGACTCTAAGGCCTCAAGCAAGCTAATTTCAGAGCTATGCAACTTTGGGAACAGAGCATCAATAATTGGTAAGTTAGGTTGATAAACAGGCAAACACAGGTGTCTATCAACCAAAATGACCATCTAGTCGAGAATGATGTGAGGAAGGTAACGAGACATATCTTGAGTCACTAGGGAGCTGTCTTCTCGGATTGAGATTCCAGCGGGCTCATCATTAATCAACCAACTACCAACCAAGGTATAGTTATCACCAAACTTTGGTAATGGATGAAAAGCCTGAATGATATGTCCTTCTTCACCGTAAGGGCCGTCGGTATCAAGAACAAGCTCTTGATCTCTTACAACTTGAATATTGGCACCTTCCCGTGAAAATAGAGGCTTAATTACATGATCTTTGAGCTCGGAATTTTTCAGTTGTTTCAGTTTAGGATCATCTGAAAAATACGCAGCTAGTAAGTTCGGATGGTTAGGAAATTTCTCCCATAACAAAGGAAGAATTGCCTTGTTAGATAGCACTGACTTCCACATAGGCTCTAGCCAATTCACTTTGGCCGTCTCCAAGTGCTCGGCGTAATCCTCTTGGAACATGAATTCCCAAGGGTAAAGCTTAAACATCCATCGAATCAGGTTATCTTGAGTGTCGGTAAACTCTCCATCTCGCGTTACGCCTATGTCTTCAATATGAACAAACTTCGTTTTCAACCCTGCTTCAATCGCACAGTCTTGCATGTACTGAACCGTGCCACGATCTTCTTCAGTATCTTTACAGCATGAAAAGTGCAATGTCTGACCGGGTTGTAAACGCGCTAACTCTTGGAATCTCGCCATCATTAACTCTTGAAGCAAGTTAAATTGATCAGAATCACGCCTTAGCTTTCCTGAGTTCACCAAATCTTCAAGCCAAAACCATTGCCAGAATCCCGTTTCAAACAGCGATGTAGGTGTATCGGCGTTGTTTTCATAAAACTTGGCAGGACCACGTCCATCATAAGCAAGATCGATACGAGAATAGAGAGAAGGCTCCCTACGCTTCCACGAATCCAAAACACCTTGCCACATGGGTTGAGGAATTTGAAAGCGCTTAAGCCAGTATTCATCGCGCACGACCACATCGACGATCTCGAGACACATTTCATGAATTTCTCGAGTTGGCTCTTCAAGATCTTCTTCGATTTGCTTCAGAGTGAACTGATAGTAAGCCGTTTCATCCCAATACGGTTCATCGTACATGGTATGGAAACCAAAACCATACTCTGCCGCCAGCTGCTTCCAGTGTTTTCGAGGTTCCGAATTCAGACGAAGCATTAGCCGCCCCAACCTTTACTTGAGCTCTTAGAACTACTCCAACTTGATTTCGCTGATACCGTGGAGCCAAAACCACCACGAGAGATAGTTCGTTTCACCGTCGGCTTGGGCTTAAACTCGTCACGACTCACAGATACCGTACCACGTTGATATGACTTCCCATAAGTTCGACCATCCGCAGTGATCCAATCATCATAGAAAATGCTACGAGAGTACGTCGATGTAAACATAGGCTGAGAATAATAACGACGATCATCTACCATGCGTGCGAACATAAATCCTGCCATCGCAGGCATAAACCAATTGTTTTGAGGAGCAGCAACACATCCGCTAAAGCCAAACTCATGCGCACAATCATCAATGCTCTTATACTTAGGTGCCGTGCGACTCGCTTCTTCTAGAGCATCCTGATAAGCACTTTTGCACTCCGCCGCATAAGATGGGTGATCATAAATACAATCATCAATCGTGCCATAAATATTGGTTCGAACAGAATCATCACTGCAGCCAGAAATCATTGCTGTTGTCACCGCTACAGAAATCGGGGCTAAACTGAACTGACGCCAGTTCTTACGCATTTCAGGCAAAACTACATTTTGACTACGTTTCATTCCGCCTCCTAGTAGGTCATACAAGCGGCATTAAGCAGGCCAATAGCGATAGACATAGATGCCATTACGATACCTGCAGGAATTTCGTTAGCCTTAATACGCTCGACCAATTTTGGCATAAAACCATAACGAACTATCGCAAAAGCGAGTAGTTGTGCGATCAAAGCAATCACACCCCAGATAGCAAAATCGACCAGATTTACTGAATTCTTTGCTGCACCAGCAATCGCCAAGCTATAACCTAGGAAAGCACCAGATAGCGTAATACCAGCTGCAATATTTTGTTCATCCTTAACCAACTTCCATTCGTCGTAAGGAGTGCAACGAATATAAACAAACTTAAAAAGCAGTAAGAAGAAAATTGACAATGCGAAGTAAAGCGCAAACGCACCAAGCCCTGCCAGAGAATTTACAAATTGAGACATAATGTTTCCTTAACGGAGATAGAGAGTTGTTAGCTAATTAACGTGAAGTCAGTTGGAGTAAGGTTAATGCCAGTGCTTGTTACTACACTGCGAACATGCTGATTATTGGCGATCGACTCTTCGGCGCTCACCAATAGTGACTCGAATAAATCCGTTTCAGCCTCACGTTCATAAACCATGACAAATTGATCGGTGGTTGTAATATTTCCTGACTGATCCCAAGTGGTCTCTGTCATAGGAACCGGACGAATATTGTCCCAAACCTTGGAAAAACGATGCCCTTCAAGCTCCTTGTACGATTGAACCACATCGTTCTCTAACAATGATTGCCACTGAGCGTCGGTATCAATCGGCTTAGACTCATAGAAATACCAAAGCTTCACTTCTTCAATATCAGCTTCTTGATTCCCATGTTGAAGGATCTGTAAATACCCCTCGTCGTCAGTGTAATACCGCAAAAGGCGAGTCTGATTATCAAGTTTGACCTCGCCAACTGCTTTAATGATTTGAGTTCGAGCTGCACCTTCAATAACTAGACTAGGTTCAATAATCTTCAGTTTGAGATCATCGAGTTCAAACGCACCGCCTAACCTCAATCCAATCACTTCCGGCGCTTGGGGTGCCTGAGGTTTCTCGTCTTTTTGTTTTTTAAACCAGCCAAACATAAAGCACTCCTTGTTTAACAAACGAAAGAGCGTAACGGCCAAGCGCTACACTCCATATACACGTAACTTAGAAGCTACTTACCGAGAATTCGAGCTAGTTCGTCTTCAGCTGACTTACTTCCCCCAGACACAATGCCAGCATCCGCCAACTTCTTATCTAAACTGCTGCCAGATTGCTGTTCATGGAGTTCTTGTGCAGCCTCAAATTGTGCTTGCCTTTCATCCTGGCGGCGCTTTATACGATCTAAAGATTCAACCGCAGTATGCATTTTTGCATTAGCGCCAACATTTGTTGCTGATACAGCGGCCTGCGCTTTTTGGACTGCTTCATTGGCTTTAACAACGTCAACTTGTTGTTCTAATTGGCGTAATTTGTCTTTAGCTTGTGCGATATTCGTACGCATAGATTGCTCAGACTGAGTAAACTGCTGAAAATAAGCCTGCTCCGCTTGTTGTTCGCTACGCAGCGTCGCGACCTTTGTCGCACACTCTAAAGCTAGATCCTGTTGGCCTTTTTCCATCGCTGAACGGGCATGCCCTTCGTATTCAGCTATTCCACTATCGAAGCTCGCGACTTTCTGTTCTGACAGCTTTCTTTTTGCAATGATTTTAACTAAAGCTTCATCTGAACGGCGCAACTCCTCTTTTGCTTCTCGGATTTCTTGATCAAGAATCCTTAGAGCTTGGTTGTCCGCTACCGCTTCTGCCGCTTCATTTGCGCCACCTTTGATGGCCGTTACTAGTTTTTTCCAAACACTCATCTGCTCTCTCCTTATAAGTATTCTTGGTAAAGGTCGATGAATGCCTCAACGTTTCTAAATAGAGTAGCAACCTCAATGACTACGCTCTCTTTTTTAGATTGAGACGACAATGAACCAAACGCTGTGTAATAGCTCTCACCACTCACGTCATTAATCCCAATAGTTGATAGAGGGAACATCTTGTGCGTACGCAGGATTGTTTCATTAAGCGCATGCTTATCCTTGACGTCAGATTGAGAGAACAACAAGACTTCAACCAATATCTGTTCCCCTGAAACGGCTAAAAAAGCATTAATTCCATCTTCGTTTTGTATCACGATAGACTGCTCAGTTGACTCAACACTCCAACCCTGATGCTCACTTAAGAGCACTTGTAACTCATTAGTATTCCAATTCATTATTTGTTGCCTTTTGATGTTCAAACCAAAGCATGACTCGTGTCTTATTAAACACGCACTTAAGAAAGCCGCTTTTATTACATAAAAAAACAAATACATATGTTATAGAAGCGAACCAAATTGTATCCTCAATCTATTTATCAATCCCACCTTATACACTTTTTATGTGGGCTTCATTGCATAATTGCAATGTAAGTTTAGTTTCCGATTATCCGCACCTCTCTATCGACAGCACTCCATTAATTTAAATGCAGCGTAACTGTGCACATAAGAAAAGTGATCAAGCAATACACTTTATTGTTACCGAAGCGTTGTTACAGGAACGTCCCTGGAAATGGGGCAATATTCCAAAGTAAAAGCAGCCAAGACTTGCCATAAATTGTATTCAATCGAGCGCCTTATATCCTAATAAGGTGCTAGAACAACTTGTAAATCGAGTAAAACACTGCTTTAACGGAACGAAAGTTCAGCATAAAATTTTGAACATATGTTCAGATTAATGAAGCATATGTTATGTCCAAGACCGCGAAGTTCGATAGACAAGACGCTGTAGATAAGGCAACGAACCTGTATTGGGAAAAGGACTTCACGCGACTTTTATACATAACCTGCAATATGTGCTTGGTCTTCGTCCGGGTAGCATCTATTCAACCGCTGGCAGCAAAGCAAGTCTATTTAAAGAGGTGCTTGCTCACTATACAGAGCTTGGCATTCTCAACCTGAACCGCTTTCGCAACGAAACAGACTCACCAATCAAAGCGCTTGAAAACTTCGTAGAACGTGTAGTAGTGAACCCAAACAAAGCGCGCCAAATAGCATATATCTTGTCGATATCGCACTTGGCTCTCTAACCACAGCGGTTATCGTTGGCTTCTGGAAACCAGTAGTCGTTGAGACCGAAGAAGACACAGTTGAAGCTGCGCCGGTTCAAGCTCAAACAGCACCTGTAGCAGGCGAAGGCGAGTATGACATCGTAGCAGTAACATGTTGCCCATCTGGTGTTGCACACACCTTTATGGCTGCGAAAGCACTAGAGCAAGCAGGTGCGGCAGCTGGCCTTAAGATTAAGGTAGAAACACAAGGTCAAAACGACATTCAGAACCGCATCACCGACCTAGATGTAGCAAATGCGAAACTGGTTATCTTGGCTCACGATATTCAAGTGAAAGACGCTCACCGCTTTGCCAATGCGAACGTGATTGAGTGCTCAACCAAAGAAGCGATGAAGAAAGCCGCGGATATGGTCACTATATAAAACGGAAGTTATCAAACACGAAAAACTATCCCCAAGAATCAATAAATTAGTGAATGCTCACTATTGATAAAGTGCCCCCTACCAAGAAAAATCCCCGTTCGCCTAGTCAACGAATGGGGATTTCTTTATTCAGCTCTCACCTAATTGGAGAGGCAAGATCAGCTCTTAGGATCAAGCGTCTCTTCGGTTTCTAAATCGAATAAATGACATTGGCTTGTGTTGAAATGCAGTACTGTCTCTTCGTCACTGTTTGCCGTACGATCGGCATCGAAAGGCACGCGAGCCACCAGCTTATCGGCACCCAATTTGAAGTAGAGATACAGCTCATTCCCCATCGACTCGACCACATCAAGCCTGTGCGTTTGAGTATTAACCTCAGACAAAGGCGCGTCGTGATTAGCCAACTGAATGTGCTCAGGACGAACACCAAACCACACCCACTCGCCCAATTTTTCACGAGCAATAGCTTGCTTGTCTTGTGGTAGCGCCCAACGACTGCCACTTTCAGAGACCACGTTCATCACACCGTCAATCTCATCCAATCTCACCTTGAGAAGATTCATCGCTGGCGAACCAATAAAGCCTGCGACAAACTTGTTTGCAGGGTATTGGTAAAGATTCATCGGTGTATCAACTTGCATGATCTCACCTTGATTCAACACACAGATGCGATCACCGAGAGTCATGGCTTCCACCTGATCGTGTGTCACGTAGATCATGGTGGCATTTTGCCCTTCTTGCTTAAGATTATTATGCAGTTGCGCAATGCTCACTCGCGTTGACACACGCAGCTTCGCATCCAAGTTAGACAAAGGCTCATCAAACAAAAACACATCAGGCTTACGCACCATTGCACGACCAAGCGCCACACGCTGCCTTTGACCACCCGACATTTCACCCGGCTTGTTATCTAACAAGTGCTCAATGTCTAATGTCTTGGCAGCTTCTTCGATACGTTCAGTGATTTCACGCTTTGGCAACTTCTGCTGCTTAAGGCCAAAAGCCATGTTGTCGTATACCGACATATGCGGGTAAAGTGCGTAGTTCTGAAACACCATAGAGATGCCACGATCTTTAGGTGGCAATTCATTTACACGCTTATCGCCAATGTAGACATCGCCTTCTGAGATATCTTCAAGGCCTGCGATCATACGAAGTGTGGTAGATTTTGCGCAGCCAGACGGCCCAACAAACACCATGAACTCACCTTCGCGAATATTCAGATCGACACCGTGCACGGCCTTAAAACCATTTGGGTAGGTTTTCTCTACCCCTCTCAGTGTGACTTCAGCCATAACCTGTCCTTAAATCAATTGGTTAAATACTATCTTTGCAATCTGTCGTGGACGTTTTAGCAACGTTCTTGCAATTGGTTGAGCTCAAAATGAGCGACTGATGCGATAACCAGATCCGCCACTGGCTCTAACTCGCTGTGTTGTGCTGTACCCGTCAGCACGCCGACATTGCTTGCGCCTGCATTGCGGCCAAATTCCATATCCGAAACCGTGTCACCAAACATGATCACTTCATGTGGCTCAATACCGCATTGCTCACAGAAGGCATTAAGTAGTGCTGGCGCTGGTTTAGGTTCGATATCCCCATCGGAATAACCAACATAATCGAACATCTCACTCAAACCCGATTGCTCTAGTGTGTAGATCGTTGAGTCTTTGGTGTCTGCAGTCGCGATGCCTAAAATCATGCCCTGCTGTTTAAACACACCCAGCTTATCAGCCACACCCGGTAGTGCTTCAATCCAGCTTGGGTTCTCTTCCACTTCGTCATTGAAAGCGGCTTTGGTCACCTTAGTGAACTCAGCGAGTGAGACATTAGGTTGCAGCATGTTGAACCACGCTATTGCGGTATCTTCCACTGGGTTTGAGGCTAGTAGTCCATAGTTATCAACCACATCACCTTCAACACCGATGGCCAAGAGTAACTCAGCAGGTGTGACAGTTTGATTACCATGATGCTGGTCACTGTAAGATTTCACACGCTCGCAGGCACCACGAGAAACGTTGAGCCACATCTTGTGGAACTCTAACAATGTGCCGTCTTTATCAAATAACATCGCCTTAAACTTCATCACGGCTCATTCGCTCCATTAGTTCTCCCCAAGTACGCACTAGGGGTTGGTTAAATTCTGGTTCTTTACCGTCGAATACGGCGTTGATGCAGCCTTCAAACTCACGCTCGTCAGATGCAGATTGAATGCTGTTGATTAATGCTGAAGAAAGATCCCCACGACGAATATCGACGCGGCACCAACGGTAGCCCTCATCAATATGGAGACTTTGCAGCTCATCACTCAAAGCGATTCGTTCAACAACCTCACCATCCACCACACACTCCGCGTAGTAAGGGTTTTCTGAGTCAGAGACAGCAATTCGGTATGTAAGCGCTTGTCCTTGAGAATCGTTACCTGGCAGCAAATCCCCTAAGTTGATATCAAACTTCAAGCCGCAACGACGCTCTAGGTAAACTTGCCCATTACGCAGACCAGACAAGATACCCTCGCCACTCAAACCATGGCTGTAAACGAAGGTGGATGGGTCGCCATAGATGGAAGGCTCATCCGATTTAGGATTGCGCTCATGCGGTTCAAGGTGCGAATCACTGCCGCCAATCGCGGTAATGCGCTGGCCACAATTCCACATTTCATTGAGAACCAATAACGCTTCTTCGGTCGCTTTCGGTGAAGTTGACCAAGTAGGGTCACAACACACTTCAAACGTAGACACTTGGCTTAGATCCACTTGATCGTAATTCCAATGCCACGGCTTCATCATTGGGTGATTGATGCCAAGGGAACTGTGCCCACTTTTTGCCAAATTCAATCCTGCTTCCATGGTTGCTTGGCTGCTGTGTGCAACGTCTCTAAGGTCCAAAGACTTAACTGAGCCATGCACATTGAAGTGCCCGAGATCGGTTGTGACTTCTAACGCAGGTAAGAACAAGCACTGCTTTGATACTGGCAGTTTAGGCTGGCAGATGTTGTGCTCTGTAAAGAAAAAGAAATCGAGCCCTTGTGATTCCACAATGTCTTTAGCCGCAGCTAAAGTATTGTGACCATCAGAAAGCTGAGTGTGAGCGTGTAAGTCACCACGATACCAGCGAGAATCAGAACTCAGCATATGACTGTAATCAAACTCGATATCGTGATCACTTGTCACCGCAGGGGTCAGTTCTAACTCAGCATCGCTATTAACTAACTCTTCAGAGTAAAGTACATCGACTTGATACTGCATCGCACGCTCGGTGCGAAACTCACCCTCAAGGTTATAAAGCTCTAAGAACCATCCGCCCGATGGAATCGCGCCATCAATCGCGCCTAGGCCTGAGTTTTCCGGTTGGATAGTGAGTGACTTGTGCACCTTTTCGAACAGCACTTTGCCACGAAATGCTTGGTTGGCATCATACGCCGCTGCGTACAAGAATCCTTTTGTCACCGTTGTGCCGGTAATGGTTACGCTGTGAGAACCTGCTGGCACATCAAAGGGGATACGTACTCTGCCAAACGGCAGCTCACCTTGAAATTGGGTCATTGTCTTCACCAAATTCGTCCAAATTGAAGGACTGGGTCAAAAAGAGGCCCACCCGAAAAGGTGGGCCTTTATGCATGCAAAGATAGTTTTGTTATCTTTACGGATTAAGAACGATTCGCTCGGTCTAGTGCACGTTGCGCTTTCTTAGCCGCTTGTTTTAGCGCTTTGTCAGCAGGCACGTTTTGGATTTGAATTTGATCCGCTGCCACCTTCAGCGCATCCATGATCTTACCGTTGGTAGGGTCAAGGAAATCTTTGGTCGCCGTGTTTGCTTGCTTCAACGGAATCAGGGCTTGCGGGTTATCTTTGGTGAACGCTTGGTATTCTGGAACTTCAGAAACACTGTTGCGCACTGGGATGTAACCTGTGAACATTGACCAAGCTGCGGTGTTTTTCGCGTTGGTGTAGAACTCCACAAACTCAAATGCACCTTTCGCCGCTGCGTCATCTGTGCCTTTTGGCATTACGTAAACCAGCGCACCCGCTTGTGGTGCAGAAGGGTTTGAGCCCCAACCTGGTTGCGTGGTTGCTGAAAGCTTAGTGAAGTCCAAGTCACCTTGGTCACCCGATGAACCGGTGTAGCCTAGTGCGTTGTCTTTCATCACATCATCAATGGTTTTGTACCAGTATTCCCAACCTTGACCACCGTAGTGAATACGCATGATTTGATCATCGTGGATCCACTTACGGAAGCTGTCCCAAACCTCAACCCACTCAGGTGAGTCAATCAACACCTTCTTACCGTCATCACTGATGATCTTAGCACCGTTAGAAAATGCCGCGTCAATCATGTTGTCTTGCCCCCACATCGGCTCCCAGCCGTAGAAGGTCACATTACCTTTCTCATCACGTTGTGTGACTTTCTCAGCGACCTTAGCCACGCCTTGCCATGTCTTTAGATCTTGCTCCGTAAAGCCGTTATCTGCCAACACCTGCTTGTTGTAGTAAAACACCTGAGTTGTACCGTAAGCAGGTAGACCAATGATGGTGCCATCGTCTGCCGTCACTTGATCTTTAAAAGCACCAATGAAATCAGAGAAGTTGAACTCTTCATCCATGAACGGCGTTAGATCACGGCTCAAACCACGTCCGTGCATTGCTTCCGCACGACCTGAATCTAGCAGCACAAGTTCAGGTGCCGTTTTAGACGCTAAACCAGCTTGCAGTTTCTGGTAGGTTTCCGTGTAGTTACCTTGCAATGCAGGCTTCACCACATACTCATCTTGGCTCGCATTGAACCCTTCGATGAGCTTAGTCATCATTTGCTGTGGCTTAGTACCACCGGAATACCAAAAGTTCACTTCGGTTGCCGCAAGAACACTGCTAGAGAACATAGACGCGCTTGCTGCGCCAGCACACACTAGTGCGAGAGTTTTTAGTTTCATTTCCGTTTACTCTTTTACGCCGTTATCGGCGATACCTGAAAGAATCGTCTTTTGACAAATGACGAATAGAATTAACAAAGGCAATACTGCAATGGTGCTCGCCGCCATGATTTGCGACCAGTTCAACCCATAGTTACCTTCGGCAATAAAGTAGTGACGAATACCAGTAGCGATCAGGTTTAAATCCTGAGTCGTAATCACCAGACTTGGCCACATGTAGCTGTTGTAATTGGTAATAAAAGTGATGAGGAACAGTGTTGCGACTGCTGCTCGGCATTGCGGTAAGATGATTGCCCATAAGATCTTGAGCTCACCTGCACCATCAATTCGTGCCGCTTCAATCAGCGACGGATGCACCTTGATAAACACTTGGCGTAAATAGAACACACCGAACACCGACGCCGCGTTTGACGCCACCAAGCCCATGTGTGAATCCAACAAACCCAGTTTTGCCAAGGTGATGTAAGACGGAATGTACGTCACTGCGCCCGGCAGCATGTAACAGCCCATCACGACGAAATAGAGCACTGTCTTCGAGCGAAACTTCAGTTGAGTCAGCGCGTATGCAAACATCGCTGAATTCACAATCACCAACAAGGTAGTGAACAAAGCCACACTAAAGCTGTTGAAGATGTACAAGCCAAACGGCGCGCTGTGGAAAGTTTCAACAAAGGTTTCCCAGCGAAACTGCTCTGGAATCAAGTCCAGCGGGTTAGCAAAGATCTCATCGTTACTTTTCAGCGAACCAGACAGCATCCATAAGAACGGAAACACCATAATGGTTCCGCAGGTTGCCAAGAAAAGGTGCTTCGCCAGTGTGAGGAACGAACGGCGATCCGCTGAGGCTTTCTTTGACGCAACTTCTGACTTCGTCGATTTGACTTGAGCTCTAACTTTGGTTTTCGCTACGCTCTGATTTAATACTTGATTGGCATCCAATACTTGCGTGGTCATAATTCTGTCCTTTCAAAAATCGACTAGTAGTACACCCAGCGCTTGCCGATGTAGGTATTAATAAGTGCCAGCAATCCAGTAATCAGGAATATCACTAACGATGTCGCGGCTGCAGGTCCCATTTCGTAACGTTCGAACGCTTGTTGGTAGAACAAATACAACAAGGTGCGTGTTTCACCACCCGGTCCGCCTTGCGTCAGGATCTGGAACTGATCGAACGCCTGCATCGCCGTGATAATGTTGACCACCACCAAAAAGAATGTGGTTGGTGAAATCAGTGGCAGCGTTATCTTCAAAAAGCGCGTTAAGCTGCTGCAACCATCAATCAAAGACGCCTCATACAGTGATTCTGGGATCTTGTTAAGCGCACTGATGTAAAACAGCATCGTCCAGCCAATCGCCTGCCAAACTGTCACGATAATCACCGCAACCAAGGCTGTGTCTCCGTTCTCTAACCATGGAATCGCACTAAACCCTGCCGACTCTAACAAGTGGTTTGCCAAACCCGATTTGGTCTCGAATACCCAGGACCACACGATCGATACCGCGACTGTGGGTGTGATCCAAGGGGAGAAGATCACCGCACGATAAAACTGACTACCCTTGAAATTTTTGTGTAGCAGCATGGCAAACACAAGACCAAAAATGATAGTGGGAATCACCACACCAACAGAGAACCAAAACGTGTAGAGCATCGCTTGGATGAACTCATAGTCCTCAACCATGTACTCGTAATTTTCTAAACCGATGAACGAATAATCTGGTGAGATGTAATCCCAATCGGTGAAGCTGATGTAAATCGAATAACCAAATGGTACGAGCCAAAAAGTAAACAGTGGCACCAACAACGGTGCAGTAAATAGCAGTACTTTTAAGCGGTTTTTCATTGGTTCTGAGAAAGCACTCATGGTGACCTCGTCCTTATTTGTATGCGGTTAAATTAAGGGGTTTGTGTGACAGGTTAGTAAGAGCGTCCTTCATTTTTTTTATGGCTACCCATTAGAAAATCTTTCTTCCAGTTCACCATCTTCCATCTGGTGATAAAGCCAATCACAAAAGAAATTCACCTTGGCACTGCGCCGGTGTTTAGTAATCAAATAGTGGGCTGATTCAGCAGGCATCGAGGACTCTGTCGCCAAAACAAGTTCGTTTTTCTCCAACAACTCAGACACCGCAAGCGAACGCACCAACAGCACACCAATACCATGCTTAACGGCCTCTAGAGCGTGCAAAGAATTACTCACTTCAAGTAGCACCTTAGGTAAAGTCATCTCGAATTGGTTATGGCTCAACCATTGTAACCAGTTCTCTCGGTAGCCTTTTACTTGCACGGTCGGCAATGCAGAGAAATCATGCTCAGCCAAGGAATCTTGAAATTGGTTCTTAAATTCTGGGCTGCACACTAACTGCCAATGCTCTTGAAACAGTCGCTCACTATGAGTGTCTTCGCTTTCGACCTTACCGTTGGTCAGTTCGATATCAACATTCTGACAAGGGTTGGTAGATGGCCAGTCCACCAGCTGAATATCGAGCCTGATAAAAGGGTATTTTTGATAAAAAGATGGCAGGCGAGGTAGCAGCCAGTTATGGCAAAAGGTGTGATTCACGCGCAGGCTCAAGACATCGGTTTCTTTTTCCCCGAACAGGATTTGAGTCTGTAGTTTCAGGTGCGCCAATGAGCCCGCAACAATCGGTTGATAATGCTGGGCAGCCGACGTTAGTTTTACGCCTTTGGAGCTGCGTTCAAACAGTGTGGTATCGAGAAAGGTTTCTAAACTTTTAAGCTGCTGACTCACCGCAGCTTGGGTAACACAAAGCTCTCGCGCAGCAGCGCCAATAGAACCAAGGCGGGCAACAGCTTCGAACGCAACAAGTGCACGTAGAGGGGGTAACATGGCTTCACCTGATTGAAATAAAAGTGAAAAATACTTCAGTCAGGTTTCAGTTTTTTGCGCTTACGGTTACAAATTAATGACGAAAGGACATTGATCAGATATTTATGATCAACGTCCCTTTTCTCTATTTCAGACTTTTATTGATGTAACAGAAGCTCAACTACTCTTTGATGTAGAGATCTTTAGAGTAGATACGCCCTTCTACATTGTTCTTCGCAAAACCACCGACACTTGGTCGCACTAGACGGGCCTGCATGTAATAGTAGATTGGCGCGATCGGCATGTCTTCTGCCAGCAACTGTTCAGCTTGGTCATAGAAACCTTGGCGATCTTGTTCTCTGGTTGCGGCTAGTGCGCTATCCATTGCAGCGTCGTACTTGTCATTGCTGTAGCGAGCAAAATTGCCCGAAGAACCAGAACGCAGTAGGCTCAAGAAGGTTGATGCTTCGTTGTAGTCACCACACCAAGAGGCGCGCATTACGTCGAAATCACCTTGGCGACGTGACACCAAGTAAGACTTCCACTCTTGGTTTTCAAGCTCAACTTGTGCACCTAGGTTACCTTTCAGCATTGACGCAATTGCCACTGCAATCGACTTGTTCGATTCACTGGTGTTGTAAAGCAGTTTGAAATCCAATGGGTTAGACGCATCGTAGCCCGCATCTTTTAGTAACTCTTTTGCTTTTTGATCACGTGCTTTCTGAGTCCAAGTACTGTACTCAGGTTGTGTCGCATCAAAACCAGCTGTGTATTCATGTGCAAAGGTATAGGCCGGTAAGTTGCCCACCTGAGTCACACCATTGGTAATAACGTCACGCATCATAGAATAAGAGACAGCTTTACGTACTCGCGCATCATCAAAAGGTGGTCGCGTAGTATTAAATGCATAGTAGTAAGTACACAGCAAAGGCACTGTGGTAAACGCATCTTGGTATTTGCTTTTAAGTTGCTGCGCCATGTGTGTAGGTACGTCCGAAGTAATATCGACCTCGCCTACTGCATAACGGTTAATCGAGGCATTTTGATTCTCAAACGGAATATAAGTCACTTCGGTTAAATGAGTATCTGAACTGCCCCAATATTTCGGATTCTTCTTTAGTTCAATACGCTCGTTCACCACCCACTCGTCTAGTACGAATGCCCCATTACCAACAAATTGCTTAGGATCGCTCCACGGCTTGTCGCTACTTTCTAGGGCTGCTTTATGCACTGGCATCATGGATGTGTGACCCGTCATCGCCACAAAGTAAGGCACTTGGCTGTCTAGCTCAAAACGAACAGTGTGTTTATCAACAGCCGACACGCCGAGTTCTTCAATCGGCTTCTTACCTTCTGCTACATCTGCAATATTGTTGATTTTGGTGAGCTTCAAGTACCATACATTTGGCGATGCTGTTTTGGGGTCTACTGCGCGTCGTATCGCATACACGAAATCATCGGCGGTCACCGGATCGCCATTCGACCATTGCGCGTCTTTACGCAGGTGGAATACAAACGTCTTGTTGTCTTCGGTTTCCCAAGATTCCGCAACACCTGGGGTAATATTGCCATCGCGATCTTGAATCACTAAGCCTTCAAATAGGTCACGTAGAATGTGCATTTCCGGTAGGCCTTCAGCCTTTGCAGGGTCTAGTGTCGCCGCTTCCGCATCATTAGCGCGCACTAAGTGTTGCTGCTTTGCTAAAGTAGTTCCCGCTGGCAATGTGTCAGCAACGGCAGTTACTGAGATAAAAGGGGTCAATAGAGATGAAATGAGTAACGCCGTTGAGTGTTCCTTAAAATCCATATGTTTTTGCTCTCCTAGCCTATCTTTGAAGCAAGTAATAAAATTAATAATGAGACTGTTGACGAATTTTAATGCTTTCGTTTATCTAAGTAGTTCTTTAATCGTTAATAATTGATAGTACTTGATCAATCAGGAGATAAAGGTGAGTTTAATTCCAAGAACGGAAAGAGCTGCATTTTCAATAAAGCCGCTACCATATGGAAAGTCGATACTGGGCGCACCCTTGCTCTATTTCCCCGCGCAAGTAGAAAGCGAATCTCGAGGTCTAATCATGGCAGGCACACACGGTGATGAAACCGCGTCTATCGCAGGTTTGTCTTGTGCGCTAAGAAGCCTACCTGCCAACAACTTGCGACACGATGTGATCTTGTCGATGAACCCAGATGGTAACCAGTTAGGAACACGTGCCAACGCTAATCAAGTCGACCTAAACCGCGCTTTCCCAACTCAAAACTGGACAGAAGATTGCACCGTTTATCGTTGGAGTTCTCACACACCAGTCAGAGATGTAAAAGTAAAAACGGGTCAACCCGACCAACTTGAACCGGAAGTGCAGTCGCTCATCAACCTTATCGAAGCCCGTGAACCTAAATTCGTCATCTCTTTCCACGAACCACTCGCCATGGTCGATGACCCAAACCAATCGGAACTTGCCACTTGGCTATGCAAGCAGTTCGACCTACCGCTCGTTGAAGACGTGGATTACGAAACCCCAGGATCATTCGGCACCTGGTGTAAAGAGAGAAAACTACCGTGCATTACCGTAGAGCTGCCACCGGTTTCTACGGACCTGACGATAGAGCAGTATTTAGATGCGTTTGTGGCGGTGTTGGGGGGTAAGGGAATAAAGATTGATTAATTTCTGAAACGTTTTTGGACATAACCTTGTTTGGGTCGTTAACCTAATTGATTGTAATACTTATCAGATAGTATCTGAGAAGTGAAGGGCGCCCAACTGATGCCCCTCAACTCCCCTAAACTATTTTAGTGGTTATAATCCGAGTTTATTATAATATCTGCCATTACATCTAAAACGTGATCAAATGAACAGTGGTAACTTGCTTTGTCATAAGAGCCTGTCTCTCCAACGAAAATCGAGATTTTCGAGTTGTCTAACATGTCAAAGTCATTGTAGTCGTTACCTATTGCCAAAGTATTCTCGAATTTTATACCGAGTTTATCAAGGGCTTCTGCCTTGTTCGTTTTAATGGGTGTTAAGTCAAAAAAGTTGTCATGAGTATGAAACTGAAGACTACATTTTAAACTGTTAGACAAAATAAGATTTTCTATATCTTTTTTTACTTGTGAGCAGAGAATTAAGAGCTTAGTAACGCCATGTTTAATGATGTCTTCCTCAGGTACTCTAAAATCTGATAGTGATTCAATATAACTGTGGAAATCGTGCTTCTTTTGTGAGAATGAATATTTCCATTCACTATCAATAACATAGGGGATGGATTTAGCTTTTAAAAGGGTTAGTATAGGCTCTATTTCTTCATAGGGAAACTGATTTGAAAAAATCATATCGCCATGTTTCCATGCCTGTCCACCATTACAACCGATAAATGTAGCACCTCTCAATTCTTCAGGTATTAATGGTAACATATCTCTAATCGGTCTGGCTGAAGCAAAAAACAAATTACAACCCGATGTAAGCCTTAATATATCTTTAGCCTTTTGGCTATCTAACGGCTTGCCGTGTTTAATTATGGTTCCGTCCAAGTCGAAAACAATATTTAGATGCCCATTACCCATGCTAGTTACCTTAATAAATTAAAAATATATATGAAAGTTAAAATGTAGAAATTTGGTTATTCGTTCTGTACCTCGCCCTTAACTTTAGCGACTACCCATGGTATTTTTAGCGGTTTAAGCTCGCTAGGCAGAGGTTTTAGCTCAAATGGCAAATATCAAGTTGACTCGCTTTTCACCGAACCGTTCGATACGAGTTCATCATTTGAAAAATAGTTCTCCAATGTTTGAGTTCCATGCTCATGACAGTTATGAATTAATAATGTTAACTAATTGTAATGGCAAGCGTTATATCGGTGATTCAGTATCCAGAACAGAAGAAAATGAACTAATTCTCATTCCTCCATATGTGAGGCATACTTGGGATTGTGAAAGTAAGGCTCAAGATATCGTAGTAGTGTTGTTTGGAAATGAATTTCTTGACACTGCTATCCCTGAGTTTCAACCTGTTATACATTGGTTGAAGGCTATTAATCAGGTGGTTACTTTAACACTCGATGCAAAATGTAAAGAATCTCTATACAAAATACCGATGTTAGAGATGAAGCAGTCAAATTCTATCGAACAAGTAACCAAAGTAGTCAGTATTCTTGATTCACTACGCACTAGTCATGATAAAGCTGAGTTGCATGTAACGGCCATTCAACAAGCCTGGCTACCTAGACTTATAGAGTATATTAGTGCTGATGAAGTTCGTTCTTTTACTGATTGTGCTTCGAAATTTAATATGAGTGAGTCATCTTTGAAAAGATTGTTAAAGAAAGAATTAGATACTAACTTTACCGAGTTATATCGACATGTCAGGATTAAGAAAGCTCAGAGGTTATTGGCGAGAACATCCATTCCGATTTCGATTATCGCGGAACAAAGTAATTTCAACTCAGTTCGCTCATTCAATGAAGCGTTTAAAGCATATAGCTCAGTAACACCTAAACAGTTTAGAATTGAGCATCAATGGCGTTTGAACAGGTAGTTACATAATTTCTATTGTCGCACGACTAAGTGATACACTTTTTGTTTCGATCACTTCTATATATTACGTGAGATGGAGGCAGCCCCCTATTCTCTACATTAGTAAAACATAAGAAGAATTGATATATTGACATACGGGTTGATTTAAGATTCTAACGTAAAATGGGGCAGAACTGAGCTAGCTGGCACTTTTTGAGAAAAGTGCCACGTGTAAAACTTCACATACGGAATAAGACCGAGGTTGAATGATATTTGGACAAAACTTTGTCAGTGCTTTTGCTAAATTAGCAAACCACAAATATACATAGGTATGGCAAAGTTGTTGTGAAAAGCTAGTGCGATGGTTAACATCGCACCGGATAAGTATTGGCTGGGTTCGTGTTAAGCGGCATTACGTAAAATCGCGTTGTCTTGACTAACACTACAAACACTTAAAGCGTATTGTTGCCCTGGGATAATTTCCCAAAATAAATGGCCCCTGATTTTCGTGGGTGTCTATCACTTCTAATTCTTTATCTAGACTTTTACAAAAATTATTAGCTTGTTCTAATACCTCCTGTAATGGCGGCTCACTACCTGACGGGAGAGCCCCCTCTTGTCTAGACATTACATACTGGCCTTTTCCTGATGGAGTAGGACCTGTTTTCGTTGTTGAGCACCCAGCTAGAGCAAGTAACGATAACCCAAAAAAATCTCTTTCATTGCAATGAGCTTACGCCTTAAAAATTAATATAAACTATAAAATATTGGCTCTGTTAGCGTTAAGTGTTGAAGTCTAAATAATGAGCTATAGTTTCATGGTAGAGATAGGAGTTTTTGCCATGAAAACTGGAAATTTTACCCAAGTAATCAATATATTATCAGAGCTAACGCATCACCAACTTACTTTACTGAAAGATAAGGTCGATTCAAAGGTTAATGAATCGGAAACTTATAGACAGATAGATCAGTGCAAAAAGAGTGAATCGGTAGCCTGTCCTCATTGTGGCTCTATGTCCATTGGTCGCTGGGGTATGGCTTCTGGTCTGCAACGCTATAAATGCAAAGAAGATGAATGTGGAAAAACATTCAATGCTTTGACTAAAACACCATTTACAAGACTTCGCAAAAAGCACCTTTGGGAAGTTCAAGTTGGTTGCTTGAACGAATCCATGACAGTAAGGCAAACAGCCAAACGATTAGGGGTTAACAAGACAACTGCATTTCGTTGGCGACATCGTTTTTTGAAAGCCTCCGCAACAACTCAACTGACTGAAGTATCAGGCATTGTTGAACTTGATGAGATGTTCTTTGCTGAGAGCTTTAAAGATAAAAAGACCATTGAGCACCGAGTGCCACGTAAGCGTGGGCAACAGGCAGATAAACGCAAAAAGGAAGACCAAATTCCTGTTCTCATCATCAAAGATAGATGTGGTGGCATTGTAGATGCTGTACTTAAGCGTAATAGTAAGAAACAGGA